>CAZQLV010000101.1:0-3650 GCA_964594385.1 uncultured Gammaproteobacteria bacterium
ATAAAAAATCGATAACTTTACTGGAAGTGCTAATCATTTTTTCTTTTTTAATTAAATCTAAAATAAAATAAGCCAAGACCGCGATGCTCAGGCCGCCCAAAAAATGCACAACTCGGTTTGGCCAGGTTAAAATATTAGCGGTATATGTTGGCACGCCGATTTCCAAACCATAGCCGAGCAGATAAACCAAAAACGGAAATGTTATCATCTTTGTTAAATCTTTTAATTTTAAACTTTTTAGTATATTTACCAACATACGATGTTAAAAAAATTAGATTAAATCTCCGTTTAATAATTTATCTAAATGTTCTTCTTTTTCTTTTTGAGTTAAGGGTTTGGTTTCTGAAGCCTTGGCTATTTCGTCCATAACGGTGTCGGGATTTATTCCCAAAACCAAATTGCCATTTACGAGCATATTAGGACCAAAATCACAGCCGCCCAAACAGCCACTAATATCTAAATCCATTTCTTTATTTTTTTCTCCCATAGACAAACCGGTCATGGCCGTAATTTTTTCCACAACTTTATCTACTCCGTTTTCCATACAGGTACAATCTTGGCAAACTCTGACTATGGCTGGTTTTTTTGACATATTAGTTCATTTTAGAAATCTGTCGTAACTGTCCTACAATACTTGGCAAATATTTCATCAGATAATCAATATCTTGTTTGGTGTTTTTATGACCTAAAGAAAATCTGATTGCGCTTCGGGCTTCGGAGACAGACAAACCAACTGCTTTTAATACATGCGAAGGTTCCAAACTCTTGGCCGCGCACGCCGAACCGGCCGAACACATAACACCATACTCATCCAAATATAAAAGTAAGGCTTCGTTTTCTATATCTTTAAAACTAACATTTACATTGTTTGGCAATCTTCTCTCCCCTATTTCCGGGCCATTTAACTTCACATCCGGAATTTGTTTTTTAATTTGTTCCCATAAATATTTGCTCAAACCTGCCACTCGTTTTGATTCTTTTTCTTTACCGGCCATTACTAATTCCATTGCTTTGGCTAAACCCGCAATGCCGGCGGCATTTTCGGTGCCCGCGCGCAAGTTTCGTTCCTGTTCGCCGCCAACCAGAATTGGTTTGATATTTACACCACGACGCACATACAACGCGCCCACGCCTTTCGGTCCATAAATTTTGCTGGCCGATACAGACATTAGATCTGCATGCAATTTCTCAACATCTAAATCTAAATAACCCACGGCTTGGCAAGCGTCGGTATGAAAAAAAGGATAAATAGTTTTGTTATTTTTTCGGTACTGCAAAATCTGTTTGCCGATTTCGGCAATCGGTTCTATAGTGCCGATTTCGTTGTTGGCATAAATTATAGAAATTAAAACTGTGTCTGGGCGAATAGCTTTTATAACATCCTCAGTTTTTACAAAACCTTGAGCATCTGGTTTTACGTATGTAATTTCCCAACCATAACTTTTTAATTCTTCCAAAGAGTTTAGAACTGCATGATGTTCTATCGGGGTAGAAATTATATGCTTGCCGTGTTGGCCATATGCTTTGGCCATGCCAAAAATTGCCATGTTGTCGGACTCCGTGCCGCCACTAGTAAAAATAATATTTTCCGGTAGCGCCCCAATAAGGCCGGCAACACTACGACGATTTTTATTTAATTCAGTTTCGGCTTGTTTGCCCAAATGATGCAATGAAGAAGGGTTGCCAAAATTTTTATTAAAAAATGGCAGCATAGCCGCAAGCACACGCTTGTCCGTAGGTGTGGTGGAAGCGTGGTCAAAATAAATGTTTTTTACTTTTTTTGGTTTGGGCAACATTTTAAAAAGGCAATGTTAAATTTATATTTTTTGCAGCGCCGGCGCTTTGTTTGTTTGAAAGCACATCAAAATTAACCGCAAACGGCAAAACTTCGCCGGTTAAATCTTTATAAAATAATTGTTTATTATTTTTGCCAAATTCGTAGACTTCTTTGGTCACTTTTACATCTTGCTCACAATATTTTTTAATCTCATCTACCTTGCCTTCTTTCCACCATTTCATGGCTTGCAGACCATCGGCGCTCTTGCTTATATCAAGTGTCGCTTCGGCCACGTCATTAAGGCGCAAACGACGACCGATAGAATCTTTGATTACTTTAAGCAAATCCAAACTTGGAAAACCGGTCAGATCGCCCGGATAATAGCGATTAAGAATTGGGATATCAAAATGTTCGCTATTATAGCCAATCAGGCGCGAGGATTTTTCTAAAATCGGCCAGAGCTTGCCCAATTCACTGCGTTCAAAAGAAGTATACCGATCGTGCTCGTATTCATAAATAGAGACAACCGTGATTTCCATGGTCTCTAAGTTAGTAATATCACCAATGGTTTCGATATCAAAAACTATTTCGTTTGACATATTGGATATAAAATTACTTCCGCGTTATCAATGAGCGCGGGATCTATATTCTCTTCGATTTTTAAAATTTGTTCTAATTTTGTTTTGGTAGATGGATGTTTGGCCACAAATAAACTGCAACAATCTTCATACGGCCGAATAGAAATATCTAACGTGCCAATGGTCCGAGCGGTGTCTATTATATCTTTTTTATTTGTTCCGATCAACGGAGCTAGTTTGAGCAGCGTTGATGCTTGATAAACAACTGACATATTTTCTAACGTTTGCGAAGCCACTTGGCCCAAGCTATCACCGGTTGCCAGTGCCAGATATTTATACTGGCGAGCAATTCTGTCGGCAATTTTATTAAAAATACGACGTGTGACAATCATGCGATACTGCGCCGGCACGTTCATAATAATTTGTTTTTGCAGATTTGCAAACGGTACCATAAATAATTTGATTTCCGGTTGGTAACGCGACAAAACTTTGGCTAAATCAAATATTTTTGCACTCACTTCCTCGGTCACTTGGGTTTGGTTTTGAAAATGAATTAAACCAACTTCGGCGCCGCGTGTCATCATTTTGTAAGCAGCGACCGGACTGTCTATACCACCCGAAAGCAACGTTAACACTTTGCCACTACTAGAAGTTGGCAAACCACCAACAGCATTGTGGGTATTTCCATATATATAGGCTTCGGTTTTGCCCACTGCAATATGAATATCCAAATCAGAATTATTTAGAGAAACTTGCCAGTTATATTTTAGGCGCACATACTCCCCGATTTCTTTTTCAATTTCTTTTGATGAGAGTGGGTAATTTTTGAATGATCGTTCGGACGAGATACGGAACGTTACCCCCTCCTTTCCAAGGAGGGGTAGGGGTGGTTTGCCGCCGGTTGCGACCAACACTTCGGCAACCCCCTCTTCGCTCCCCCTTGGTAAGGGGGAGATGACAGCTGTTGAACGATCTTTAACTATAAGTGATCGGGATGACAACTGAACGATTTCATCCACACCTTTTTTAATTTCTACAATTATATTTTTTACTTTCACTGCTTCGGCATAATTAGCAAACCCCGGGATAAGCGCCAACTGGCCCAATTGTTCTTCTTTTACATTTTCTAACCACAAAGCGCCCTCTATGCGCCTGACTTTTACGCCGACCAGCAGCTGCTCTAAATTTTGTTCTAGGTGTTTATAAAAAATAGGCTGGTTGGAGCCTTTGAGGAAAATTTCGTCGATATGGATAATCGCCTGCATAGAAAGTCATAATTTGCCTTTATTCTACAC
>CAZQLV010000102.1:0-3606 GCA_964594385.1 uncultured Gammaproteobacteria bacterium
GAATTGATTTTAAAACAATCGCCGTAGCCGTCTCAAAAAATTATAAACCAAATATTTATGTTGATCAATTACCAAATCAACTGTTCCCGGCGCCTTGCGCGGTTTACCGCCAAAACCTAATTTAAATCTGGTCACACCGGCATACTGATGTTTGGGGTCGTATGGATAATCCACTGTTTTATTATTTACCGACTGCAAGCGCGGCGCAACGCCAAAAAAATCATACCACTGGCAACCAAAGCTCTTGCCCATCTTTATACCCTGCCATTGCAACAAATATGGCGCCATAATATTTCTATATTTATAATCCGAAGCGCCATAGAGATATGTAAATGTATTGCCAAAGCGCGTAAACACCGCGCAAGCAATGGGATGATTTTTTTCATAAGCAGTCAGTTGATATACGATCGGCGCTGCCAACACTTTTTCATAATGAGATTTGTGATGCAAACCAAATTTGTCCCGGCTGCCGGTTTTATTCATCAGATCCCAAAACACGTCCAGATTTTTTTCCTGACTAATTTCTATACTTTTCTTTTCCGCCAGATGAACATTGTATCTGGTTTTTTGATGCATGCCGGCAAGCAGTTCCGCTTCGGTTTTATTTAAATCTAAAAATAAAGTTGCTGATGGGTTAATATCAATAGTTTTTTTAATTTGGATATTGGATATTGGATATTGGATATTTTCCGGTTCGTATCTCAAAAAAATACAATTTTTATTTTTTAAATATTCTAATAAAACTTTATGACTTTCTACTTTCAACTTTGAACTTTCAATCGGTCCTTTGGGGCAAAACGCATATTGCCAGCCAAAAAAAACAGGCATATACACCATTTGCGCTTGCGCTAAAATATTTTCATTTTCTACTACTGCCAACCGTTCAACTTTCTTTCCTTCCGTAATTAAAATATCACCCCAAGCCCAGGATTGAAGAAAATTGTTTTGTTCCGGTTGGCTCAAAAGCCATCTATCCCACTCGGTTTGATTTTGTATTATTTTGATTTCCATGGCCGTATCTTATCTAATTTCAGCTAAAAAATCAAATTTGGAAATTTAAAAAGACCTTGGGATTACCAGGGCCTTTTTAAATATTTTTTATAATTTTATTTCTGGAAACCTTTTTTAATTTCTTGGTCCAAATCAGCTAGCTCACGACGATTATTTTTAACTACTGGTCCTTATTTATTATTTTTTTCTTCATCTATTTTATCATTAAATTCCTGTATAGATTTTTGCAATTGGCCATACGCTTCTCTTAGTTTCCTTCCCTGATCTGTAAAAACAGCACGTAATGGCGGTTTGGTTACAGTTACCAAATCATAAGCACCTAACATGTCTTCCGGTTCTGATTTATCTGCATAAGATTTACTGAAACCTTTCGGATCGTACTCAGCATACAATTTGCCATATTGCTTGCGATCATATTCCACTTGCATTCTGGCGTTTTTTATTTCTTCTGTTTCTACCACCGGCTCTATATGCATAGCTTCTTTGCGAGGTCGAGCTGTACTTTTTTCTTTTTTAAAGCCAGTATTAGCGGCTGATGCAAAACCAGCTTTTATTTCTGCATCTAAATTTTGTACTTCCGAGCTATCAGAAGGTTTTGAAACCTTAATTGAATTTCTTATTCTCTCAAGATCATTTACCTCTTCTGCCTCATCTATAAAATTTTGTCTGGCAGTTCCTAATTCTGCTTTAGCGTGTTCAGGGTCTTCTTTATCTTGATTTCGCTGAGCAATAACTTCGGGGGCATCACTACTTTCCGCGGTTTCTCGCACCATATCTAAGGCTTCTTCTGTAGGAGTGCGATATCTTATTTCTTCTAAAGCTTCCTCTGTAGGCGTCTTATATCTAATGTCTTTTAAAGCAGCCTTGGTTTCATAGGAAGGTCTTTGTCCTTGTGAGGGACTATCGGACTGAATTGCCTTATTATTTGCTTCTACTGTAGATAATGTTCTTTCTTCTAAAATATCATCTTCCCCTACTTCTACCTCCTTTTTTATTTCTCTTTTGGGTGTTGCTTGTCTCTTTTTTTCTTTTCGTTGAGTATTTATTTTTCTTATTTCTTCTTCTGCCATCTGCAACCTTACGCTTTCAGGTAATTCTTCGATGCTTGGACGACGCATATATTTTTATTTTAAGAAATAATACTTACCAATAATATTATACCACATTTTGACCATTTTGTCAAAAGAAAAGTGCTATTTTACGCCGATTTTAGCCTATCTTTTGCCTGTCAGCCCCAAAGGGAAATCCTAGGTGCAGGCAGGCTTGCAAAAATCACTACGTTAATGTATAATATCCCTCGTAATTCAAGTGGTTATCTTACGCTTAATAACCAATATTTAATAAAAATTATATGGGTTTACCCGGTCATAGACGTACCTCTTCTCACAAACGCCGCCGCGCCGCGCATTTTGCTTTGGCAGAAACTACTTTTAATGCCTGCCCTAAGTGCAAAAAACCGCTTCGTCCACACAGAGCCTGCGCTTTTTGTGGTACCTACAAAGGCAAAAGCGTTATCAATGTAGACAAACGCATGGCCCGCACTACCCGAAAAACCAAGGCTGAGTAATAGTAATATATTATGTCCAATCGCCATTTAGCAAGAAGCATCGCCATGCAAGCTCTGTTTGAGTGGGATTTTCGCAACAAACCGGAGGACACGTTGCCAAACATAATTGACCGTGATCTCAAAGAATTTGGTCCCGGACTAGCCGAAACCGAATTTGCCAAAACAATTATTGAGGAAGTGAAAAAAAACATGGTCGAGATAGACGCTATAATTGAAAAATATGCGCCGCAATGGCCAATAGACCAAATTACTATCATAGATCGTAATGTCTTGCGCATTGGCATTTATGAATTAAAATTCAACAACGAAGTTCCTCCTAAAGTAGCGATTAATGAAGCAATTGAGCTGGCCAAAAATTTTGGCGGCCCATCTTCGGGCAAATTTGTCAACGGAGTTTTGGGGGCAATCTATAAAGATTTACTCGAAACTAATCCGGCAGATGCCAATCAAAAATAAAAGTATATGCCAGAAAATATTTTTAATAATTCAGAAATAAAAGAAAAAGATTTTCCCGGCTTACAAGAAAAACTGGGAATAAAATTTAAGCAACCAGAAATGTTGGTCCAGGCTTTTGTGCATCGTTCTTATCTCAACGAGCACCATGATTTTATTTTGGGCCATAATGAACGCTTAGAATTTTTGGGAGACGCGGTCTTAGAATTAATTGTTACGGAATTTCTTTTTAGAGAATACGGCAATCCCGAAGGCGAACTTACCAACTGGCGCGCGGCGCTGGTCAATGCCAAGATCCTAGCTAGCATTGCCTACGAAATCGGCATGGAAGAATATTTATTCCTCAGTCACGGCGAAGCCAAAGATGCCGGCACTAAAGCCCGCGATTATATTATGGCCAATGCTATAGAAGCTTTGATCGGTTCTATTTATTTAGACCGAGGCTACGAAATTGCTCAACAATTTATTGCCCGCTGGGTTTTGCCAAAACTGCCATATATTTTAGAAAATGGATTGTATTTAGATGCCAAGAGTCGCTTCCAAGAATCTGCTCAAGAAATAGAAGGTATCACTCC
>CAZQLV010000103.1:0-3603 GCA_964594385.1 uncultured Gammaproteobacteria bacterium
AAGTTGATCATGATCAAGTTTACCTGTAGCGTATTTATTCAGAATTCGCTGGCTTCCGGATTCTACCGGAAAGGTAATTTCGTTAAACCCGGCGGCCGGCATCATTGCTAGATACTCCACGTCTGGTTTTAGCCGTCCGTTTGCAGTCGGGATGCCAAAGTGGATTAGATTTACACCGTTGATGCCGCTAATCCTTAGCCCAAGGCCGAGGAGGCGCTGGAAAAGATCTTCAATGCGAGCTTTTTTGGCGAGGAGGCTGTCGTCCTCAAGGTAAATGTGCGTTACTCCAAGCGAACGCAATATTTCCACCTCATGCATAACTCGGTCGATAGATTTAAGGCGCAACTGGCCGATTTCGCCTGTGACCAGAGATCCACCTTTTCTTTCTTCACTAATATGACAATAAGAACAGCGAAACGGACAGCCACGTGAGGTCATCATGGAGGCGTAGCGCCGCCTCTCGCCATTAGGAATAGCGCTGTGCGCACTATCGATCTCGCCATATTTGGCATGTGGCAGCAGGTCCCAGGCGGGAATCGGCAGCTCGTCAAGATTGCTTGAGATCAAATCCGGCGTTACCGGACGAGTTAGGATGAATCCTTTATGCAGATACTTAATTCCACCAACTCCATCAAACGAGGCGTTCTGTTGCCAAGCGCGAACGAGATTAACGATAATTTTTTCGCCCTCGGTAAGGACAATTACATCCACCGAGCGACTAGCAAAGAATCGTTCCGATAGCGCGCGGGCATTAACACCGCCGGCGATAACCAAGGTTTCCGGGTTTACTTCCTTGACAATTCTGGCCACTTCCAGAGCCATGTTGGTCTGAGGGGTAAAATTACTGCTGATACCCACGATATCATAGTTGCCTTTGGCAAAATATTCCCGCAGGCGATCTGGGGTCATGCCAATGCGCGTTAGGCCGTTCGGCAGGAGAACCCGATGTTCGAAAGTGTCGATGAGTTTGTCTTCGCTAGAACCCACCGAAGCGTCCAGCAAATCAACCTCAAATCCTGCCCGGCGAAGAGCGCCGGCAAGGTACAATAGGCCAAGCGAACCGTCCGGACGAGGCATTTCAATGGCCATCAACTGGTTAGGCGGATAGACCAAAACAATCTTTGGTTGCCGTTTTGACATTATGCACTCCTTTGTTACCAAGTAACAAACCTCGCCTGAATTATAGGTCGTTTTTTAGTAAAAGGTCAATAGCTCAATTGACTTTGTTTAACTAGTATAATATAATTTTATTGCGATTTTAATTGATTTAAGGTCATTTATGAAGTCGTTAAAAATAAATAAGCCCAAGATTCTTTTGGTTGGAGCCGGAAAATTCGGTTGGAACCACCTGCTTGCATGGCAAAAGCTCGCTCGCCGCGGGTTAGTTTCGTTTATTGGCGTAGTTGCCAGAGATGCAAACAAAAGAAAGAAGATCAGCGCCCTTAAAGTGCCGGTATTTGCGGAATTAACTGACGACATTTTAAAGACAGTAGATACCGTTGATATTGTGACTCCAGCCGCTACCCACTATGATTTGGCAAAACAGTGTCTGCTTTTTACTAATGTTTTTTTGGAGAAGCCGATGACATTATCTACCCATGAAGCCAAAGAACTCAACAAGATTGCGGCAGAAAAAAAACGGTATCTGGCGCTCGGTCATATCTATCGCTTCAATGGTGCCGTCCAAAAATTAAAAAAAATAATGGCTGCGAGTCCTGCCAAGCCATTTTTTATCGAAGCAGCCTTCATTGATACACCATCAAAGTTACCTAACGATTGCGGTATATTGTTTTCCGATTTACACGGTTTTGATATTTTAGACTATCTGTTGGAATCTGCGCCAGAATCAATTTATGCGGTTGGCAGCCGTAGCAATGCAACCGAGCGCTTTGAAAATAATGCCACTGTTTTGCTTCGCTATCCGAATCAGGTAGATGCAGTGGTAAAGCTCAGCTGGACCGGGGTTCCCAAAAGTCGCTCTATGGCACTCCTTTTTTCTGACAAGACAATTGTGGTTGATCTGGCCGCACAAATTATCACCATCGCCACGTCGCGAGGTACAAAAAAAATTTCTTGTTTTAAAATAATGCCGCTCGAGGCCGAACTGGCTAATTTTGTAGAAGTTTTAAAAAAGAAGCCGGTAGTTTATGTGGATGGAACGGTGGGCGCCAGAATTGTCCATCTCACCGCAGAGATAGAACGTTCGTATCGGGAAAACCAGCCGATCTTGTTTCATTCCTTGTAATCTATTGTATGCAACGACCGCGAGTAGCTATAATCGGTGGCGGAATATTTGGTATTAGTTGCGCTTTAGAGCTCGGCGAAATTTGCGATGTTACGGTATATGAACAAAACAGCGAAATTATGCGTGGCGGAACCTATGGCAACCAGTATAGGCATCATTACGGCTACCATTATCCACGCAGCCCTGAAACTGTGCGGCAATGCCAAGCGGCCGAAAAAGATTTTGTGGGTGTTTGGGGCGCGGCGATTATCAGCGACCTTCCTGCCTATTATGCTGTTGCCAGCGAAAACTCAAAAGTAACCGCCGAACAGTTTCTTGAGTTTTGTGAAGCCTTAAAGCTCCCTTACGAAAAAAATTATCCGAGTGAAGATTTTTTGGACCGGAGGCACGTGGACACTTGTATTAAGACCAAAGAGCCGGTGTATGATTATTCCCTTTTGCGCAAACTGGCCAACGATATCATCTTGTCTAATACTCATATTCAGATTAAACTAAATAATGCCGTGGTAGGATGCAAATTTGATGAAAGCAATGGTACGAAGCTTATATCGACAAAAACTGCCGGACAGGTAAGCCACGAATCATTTGATTTTGTGGTTAATGCCACTTATGCGAACTACAATGTTTTCTGCAACTGGCTTGGGTTTGCCACCATTCCCCTTGAACTCCGGCTCAAGGAATTGATTGTTGTGGAGCTTCCCCGACCACAGTTTATCGCGGTAACAGTTATGGATGGTCCATTTGTAACCTTGGTCCCTATTGGGAAGGGGGGAAGGTATACTCTTGGAGATGTAACGCGTTCTATCCACGGTAAAGAAATTTCCACTTCCGGGCCGAAATGGTCAAAGGCCGATATTGCGGGGCGAGTTTCTCGATTTCCTGAAATGCAAGAGAATGATCCGTTTTTTATTCCAATTATCAAAGATGCCAAGTATGTCCAATCAATTTTTGGCGTTTTACCTGCCCGTCCCAATTCCAACGCCACGGATGAGCGCATAACTTCGGTAACCGATCATGGGCGCGGCTGTTGGTCGGTGTTGGAAGGAAAAATTATTACCTGTGTTACTGCCGCCAAAACAATTAAGCGAGATATACAAAATTTAAATAATCTTTAATTATATGTCTAAAATTCTTATAACAGGCGTGGCGGGTTTTATAGGGAGTAATTTAGCGGTAAGATTGTTGGCAGAAAATCATGAAGTTATCGGTGTTGATGATCTTTCGTATGGGGTTAAGACGCAGGTTCCCGATGGAGTGGATTTTCATGAGCTGGATATCCGATCAAAAGATATCTATCCTTTATTTAAAAATGTGGAGTATGTTTTTCATTTGGCGGCTTTAAGCAGTGTTAATGATTG
>CAZQLV010000104.1:0-3602 GCA_964594385.1 uncultured Gammaproteobacteria bacterium
TAGAACATTTTTTATTACATCAACCGCATAAACAACACCCTTATCCCCCACTATTTTCGCCGCGGGAAATACAAAATGACCGGTGCGTCCGCAGCCCAAATCGGCCACTCGCTGCCCTTCAGACAACGATATTTTCTCAAAAATTTTGTAGGGATCAATTAAAGCTGTGCCGGCATGAGGCATAAAAAATTAAATTGTTTGCTTAGGAAAAATTTTTCCTAATGTGGCGTCTAAAAAACCACCGATCATGTTAGTCATAACCAAAAAACCAACAAAGATTAAAGCGAGGCCAATAAATTTGTACATGATGCGGGTACCGCCGCTAGAACCAAATTTTTCTTCGGCCCAGGCGCTACTGCCAAAATTTTGTATAAACCATTCGGTTTTGAGAATTAATATTACCCCTACTCCCGCTATCAGCAGGCCAATTAAAATACGCATAGTAAATAGTTAAAAATACTATTTCAATAGTACCATTTTTAGGATAAAAAGTGAAGTAAAAAAATAAGCCGCCCATTGGATATCGTGGTGCTTCACGATATGATGAGCGGCGATGCTACTAAGCTAGAGACCAGCTCAACTGAGTGCCGGCCCGAAACGGAACAATATATTTATCTTTATCACCCTGAACAATACCTTCAACCTCGAACGGTACTGTCCAAGGTTCTTTCACAAGTGTGATAGTCTCTTCGCTTGGCGACAAACCATAGAACGCCTCGCCAAAACGCGAGGTAAAATCTGCGAGTCTATTAAGATGTCCGGCCTGTTCAAAAATTTCTGCTAGTAACTGAGGAAGTAGCGGCGCAGTAAAGGCGCCACAGGCTCCCACTGCACACTCTTTCTTTTCTCGTGTATGCGGCGCAGAATCTGACCCAAGAAAGAATTGAGGATTGCCACTTGTTGCAGCGGCAATGAGCGCGTCACGATCATCAAAACCCTTGGGCATTGGCATACAACCATTGTGCGGTCTGATACCATCGCCAATAACATCATTTAGGGTAGAACAAAGATGGTGGGCAGTAATAGTTGCAGCCAGATTTCCTCCCAACTGTTTTACCATTTCAACGCCTGCTTTGGTAGAAACATGTTCAAGAACAATTTTTAGATCCGGGAATTGCCCCGAAAGAATCGGAAGAAAAAGGAGAAAAACACTCTCTCGTTCTGTAACGAGAATCCTCTCTCCGCCCAACTCACCATGAAAAAGAAGAAGCATTCCTACATCCTGCATCGCTCTATATGTGTCGTATATACCTTTGCCAGTAACTTTACGAAGTCCCTGATCGGAATTGGTTGTCATCCCCAGAGGATATGCTTTTGCAGCAACTACTCCGGCACGATGTGCTTCTACAATCATTTTTGGAGTAGTGTTGTCCCGTATCTCAATAGTCGTCAGCGGTTCAAAAGAAAATTGAATGTCCATAGCATCATGCGCCCTATAAATCTCGTCGCGATACCATATTGCATCGGCGCCAGTCAAAATAGGTCTTGGCCTAGTGTTGGGCATAATGACTGCCCGGCTAGCATACCGAACTGTGTGTGGTAATACTTTTTCAAGCAATCCTCCCTGATCCTTGGGGGCTCTCAAATGCAGATGCCCATCAAACATCCAGGGAAGGATCATTTTGTCGATGTTGGTCATTGGTTATCTCCCGGTGGTGTCGTTGGAAGGGTTTGTTGCCGACAATTCTTCTTGGTCCACAAGCTCAGCAAGAATCTCACCAAACACACGCTCTCCTCGCTCCAAATAAGCCGTAGCCACCTGCACGGCAGCTGCGCCACTAACAATATATTCCCAGACATCCTGGGCGCAAGTAATACCACCCACACCGATTACTTGAACATCTCCGGGAAGATGTGTACGAAATTGGCGAACTTGACCAAGAGCAATTTGCTTCATACCTGGTCCAGCTAATCCAGCCAACCCTTGGGGCACATCAATTACAGGCTTCATTTGCTTATTGTATACAAGAGCATTAGCAAAAGTATTTGATCCAGTTACAATTTTTACCACTTTCCACACACCAATAAGCTCTGCCATTCTTTCCAAAGCATAAGGGTCTGAATATGGAGAAACCTTAACCGCTACATTTGCCTCTAGCCCAACGGCATGCTCGATAAAGCTGAGAACTTTCATGACCATTCTATGATCAAAGCAAACAATACGCTTTTGCTTTCCACCATTCCAAACATTGGGGCAACCCAGGTTGACCTCAACCAAATCTGCGCCGGCACTAAGCGCCAACTCTACCAGCATCGCATACTCTTCTGGCGAAAAACCGGCAACACTGACAATTAGTGGCTTGCCATTATCGTGGGCTATGGAAACCATTTCAGGCAAATTCTGCCTATAGTATTCCGCACCAGGATTAGGAAGTCCTAGCGAGTTAATTGAGAACTTACCTGCTTCATCATGATAGTAAACATTACCAGAATTGCCGGGTCTTGGCTCCACGGTAATTGAGCCAACCACCACAGCCGCTGTGGCCGATGGCGCAAGCTTTTTTACACTTTCCAATGTCTTACACGTTCCCGCTGCGTTCATCAACGGATGTAGCAATGGAATACCTGCAACTGTCGTTGAAAGTTTCACGCACTTTCTCCTGCCTGAAGATCGACATTTTCAGCCAGACTATCCGGCTGATTACCGAATCACCCTAACAAAAATTCCATGAATAATCAAATAAAAAAAGCCTTTAGGGCTTACTTCAATTGGTGCGCGGGAGAGGATTTGAACCTCCATGCCTTGCGGCGCTACCACCTCAAGGTAGTGCGTATACCATTTCGCCACCCGCGCTAAAACTTCCTGTCTCTACCAACAATCATTTCCACTTTGCTGTGCGCCAATTTTATTTTTACTTTTACTTCTTTAGAAATTTTACCGTCTGCTTCTACGGTAAATGCCTCTCGGCCGGAAATTATCATTTCTTCAAAGGGAAAAATACTCGGCTCTTCATATTTATAACCCCACCAACCGCTTTTTGTCAATGGTCTGATGAAGGCTTCTAGCTTGCCATCTTGCGGATGCACAACCCGCTGTTCTTTGTCTGTTTTATCTCTTTTCCAAAAAAACGGTTGCAAATTACAAACAATCACTTCCATTGTATCGGCGGTAGTGACTTTAAATCTTTCATCATAAACAACCTCCAGCCGAGACGGCATCACTCGCAGTTGAGAAACAAAATATCTGTTATTCATCCATCCGACATCCAAAAATTCTTTACGGCGACGCGACAAAACGGTACAGGCATCAATGCCAACCGGGATACCCAAGACTTCGGCAATCGTATTGTTTGGCCCGATTGGTAAAAAACCAAACGTGCAATTGCACGTCGCGCTGCGAGATAAAATCTGGCCAAAAGTGGCATCATTACCAACAATCACGATCGTTTTGGCACCGCGCTTTATTTCATCCTCAATAATTGTTTTGGAATCGGTATAGTTTTGTAAACGTAAAATTTTTCCGGCTATACCATAGTCGGTGAGAATAACTTCCATGGAATGAATAACCGGACGGAAATTTTTTTGACGTATAAAATTGTTGTAGATATAAACATTCAAAATCTCAATAATTCTAACTCCTTCAAATCAAAATCCACTAACCT
>CAZQLV010000105.1:0-3584 GCA_964594385.1 uncultured Gammaproteobacteria bacterium
ATTACTCAAAACCATAGAGCTCGTAAAAAATAATTTAAAACCAGAATTAAATATTTTGGGCGCGGTTCTTACGATGTACGATTCGCGCAACAGTTTGTCCGAAGAAGTAATGAATGACTTATATAAATTTTTTCCGGATAATATTTTTCGTTCGGTTATCCCGCGCACAGTGCGGTTAGCCGAAGCGCCAAGTTTTGGGCAAAGTATTTTTCATTATGATCCGAGCGGTAAAGCCGCTAAAGCCTACGAACGTTTAGGTAAAGAATTTTTAGAACGGTTTGAACAAAATAATTAACATTCGTTAAATCAATATGGCATTAGGCAAAGGATTAGGCGCCTTAATATCCGGCGCTCCAAAACAAAGAGTAGATTCAAATTCCGGTGATGGGCAGGATAGAGTTTGGCATATTCCAGTTACTTCCATAAAACCTGGCACAAATCAACCCCGACAAAATTTTAGCACTCCAGAAATGGATGATTTGGCTTCGTCAATTAAAGAACATGGAATTTTGCAGCCACTTATTGTCACCGAACGTGAAGATGGCGGCTACGAACTGATTGCGGGTGAACGTCGGTGGCGCGCCGCGCAAATGGTGGGCCTGGCTACGGTGCCGGTGCTTATTAAAAAATTAGCTAACCGACAAAAATTAGAAGTAGCGCTGATCGAAAATATTCAGCGTGAAAATTTAACGCCAATTGAAGAAGCGTTTGCGTACCAGCGGTTAATGGACGAGTTTTCTTTGACCCAGCAAGAAGTTGCCGAAAAAGTCGGTAAGAGCCGACCGGCGGTAGCAAATTTTATTAGACTGCTTAGTTTGCCGGAAGAAGTAAAAAGCGCGCTCACTGAAAAGCGAATCAATATGAGTCAGGCACGAGCATTGCTTTCTTTAGACGACAAAGCCAAGCAATTGGACATGTTGTCATCAATGCTAGGCCAGCGTATCACTGTGCGAGAATTAGAACGAAATATAGGGCAATCCCGAGTACTCGGGACAAAGAAAAGCCATCGTGATCCTAATGTTGCTTATTTAGAAGATGAGTTGCGTGCCGCTTTGGGTACCAAAGTAACCATGACCAAAAAAGGGGAGCGAGGCACGATTGTGATAGATTTTTACTCTCAAGAAGAATTAACTCGATTGATTAAACTAATTACCCGAAAGTAGTTAGTTAATGTTTCTTTGGCAGAATAATTTTGAGCCATTTATTTTTTTCGGTTTTTAATTTTTCTTTAATTTTAGATTTTGCTTGATGGGTTTTGACGTATTTTAACCAATCTTGGCTCGGTCCTTTGCGATTTTTGTCCGTAAAAACTTCTATAACGTCGCCGCTTTTAAGTGACGTATCCAAACTTACTAGCTGGTCGTTTATTTTAGCGCCGTTGCACTGGTTGCCGATGTCGGTATGAATGCTGTAAGCGAAATCGATCGGTGTTGCGTCTTCCGGCAGATCAATAACGTCGCCTTTGGGAGTAAAAACAAAAATACGATTTTTAAAAAAATCTACTTTAAGTTCGTCTATGTCGGATAGTTTTGCCAAAATATTTTTTTGAATACTGGCTAGTTCTTTGGCCCAAAAAATATCTTTGGAAGGTAGGCGGGAACCTTTTTCGTCATAATGCCAATGAGCGGCGATGCCATATTCGGCTTCGTCATGCATGGTGCGATCGCGGATTTGGAATTCCACAATTTGTCCGTCAATACAAAATACAGTAGTATGCAAAGATTGATAGCCGTTTGGTTTTGGTTGAGAAATATAATCTTTAATTCTGCCTTTGAGCGGGCGCCAAAGTTTGTGAATAATTCCTAGCGCGGCATAGCAGTCGGCCAGATTTTCTACAATAATGCGAATAGCCACAACGTCGTAAATTTGTTCCATATTATCCCAACCTCCGTGAGACATAATTTTGCGGTATAAACTATATAAAGTTTTTTCTCGGCCATGAACATTAACTACATTAATACCGGAATTTTTTAATTCGGTTTTTACTACTTCCATTACATTTTGCAAATAAACTTCACGTTCGGAAACCAATGTTTTGCGCAGGGCTTCGGTTTTTAGGTATTCTTTTGGCAAAATATGGGGGAAAGATAAATCTTCTAATAAACTTTTAAATTCACCGATACCCAAGCGATTGGCAATGGGGGCGTAAATTTCTAAGCTTTCCAAAGCAATGCGAAATCTTTTTTTGGGAGGCAGAGAATCTAAAGTTGAAAGATTATGGACTCGGTCGGCAAATTTGATAATCATCACGCGGATGTCTTCGGCCATAGCCACAAACATTTTGCGCAGGTTTTCGATATAACGTTCTACACCGCGGTATTTTAATTTTCCTAATTTGGTGATGCCGCGGATCATACCGGCAATATCCGGCCCAAAGTTTTTTTCAACTTCTTCTATAGTAACGGCCGTATCTTCGGGCACATCGTGGAGTAGGGCAGCCACAATAATATTTGGGTCAATGCGCATATGCGCCAAAATCATTGCTGTTCCCACCGGATGGATAATATATGGCTCACCGGATTTTCTGAATTGACCTTCGTGGGCTTTTTTGGCGAAATCATAAGCCAGCCGCACCATATCCGTATCTTCTTGGCGGTAATATTTTTTGATTTGCATCATCAAATCTTCGATGTTTGGGTTGTGTGGGATTATATCTTTGTAGGGCATATATTATGAATTTTAGCTGATTTTGGGGGTTAAGGCAAACATTTTTAAATTAAAAAATTCACCCTTGTGCGGAGTGGATTTTTTAATTTTTAATTTACATCAAAGTCACACTAGCCACACGATCGCCATCTTCTTTAAATCGCATCAGGCGCACCCCTTGGGTAGCTCGACCAGAAGAATTAATTGACCCAAATGGTAGGCGGATTACCTGGCCTTTGGCCGACATAATAAGAAGGTCCTTTTCTTTTAATTCTACCGCATCTACCACTTTGGCAAAAGTGAGGTTGCCGGTTTTAGCCGTAATCTCGGCAGTCTTAATACCGCTGCCGCCGCGGCCTTGGACTTTATATTCATCCAGTTCAGTGCGTTTGCCCACGCCGTTTTCGCCAACAGTTAAGAATGCTAGGCTTTTATTTTTTGGGTCTACGATATCCATGCCAATTACTTCATCGCCGCTTTTTAGTTTCATGCCACGTACGCCGCTAGCTGTGCGTCCCATTTCACGCACGTCTTTTTCTTTGAAGCGAATCGCCTGGCCTTTTTTGGTCGCAATCATAATTTCATCACTGCCATCACTTGGTTTAACCCATTCCAAATTATCATCTAGTTTGAGTTTAATGGCAATCAGACCGCTGCGGCGCACATTAGCAAAATCCTCCAAAGATGTTTTTTTAATATTGCCTTTGGTTGTTGTCATTACCAAATATTTAATATTGGTAAGGTCGTTCATTCCCAGAAGCGCAGTTACTTTTTCGTTTGGCGCAAGTTGTAAGAAATTGATTAGCGCTTGGCCTTTGGCAGTGCGGCTGGCTTGAGGGATATCGTAGGCCATCAGTTGGAAGACGCGACCACGATTGGTGAAGAATAAGATATTGTCGTGGGTATTGGTGCTTACCAAATTTTCTACACTTTCTTCT
>CAZQLV010000106.1:0-3575 GCA_964594385.1 uncultured Gammaproteobacteria bacterium
TTTCAGGCATAATATTTTGCCCATTCTTTCGGAATAGCAACATCTATAGTTTTTCGCTCTTCGCCGGTAGCCAAATCAAAACTAAGCGAGGTAGCTGCCAGCCCAATAGCCTGGTCTGGCAATTTTTCTGCACTGCCATATTTAGCATCTCCAACAATCGGACAACCAATAAAAGCCAACTGAGATCTAATCTGGTGTGACCTACCTGTTCCAAGTTTTATTTTTAATAAAGAATAATTACCATTTGATTGTATAATTTCGTAAAATAACTCCGCTAGTTGGCTGCCCGCTACCTGCTGATCATAAACCGTGGTTTTGTTCTTATTCTCGTCTTTTACTAGCCAATGCGCCAACCTATCTTTTCCCATTGGTGGTTTGCCGACCACGACGGCATGATATATTTTTTCTACCGAATGTTCTCGCCACTGCTCCGACAGTCTGCTAGCGCCTTTGCTAGTTTTGGCAAAAAGCACTATGCCTTGCACGTTGCGGTCTAACCGATGAATCAGTCCCAAAAAAACATTGCCGGGTTTATTATATTTTTCTTTTAAATAATTTTTTACTTCATCCATCAAACACATGTCCCCGCTTTTATCTCCTTGCACCAAAACTCCGGCTGGCTTGTACACCGCGATTAAATGATTGTCCTCGTATAAAACTTTAAGAGACATAATTATTTTTTAGAACTCCATCTCGCAAAAATACCAGCTGGCAACAACCGCTTGCTGGCTGATTCTGCAATGGTCAGCTCGCCGATTTCAATTTCACCACCAAATTGCTTCATCAAATCTCCTAAACTATTTTGATAAGCCACGGCCGAATAACCGGACGCATAACCATTTATAATAAAAAACAAAGGATTTTCACTCAGTATTTGCTTACAACTATCCAACAGCTCCAAAAAATGTTCTTCTATTTTCCACATCTCCCCGCCCGGTCCATGACCAAAAGCTGGCGGATCCATAATTATCCCCTCGTATTTCTTGCCCCGTTTCACCTCTCGAGTGACAAATTTCTGCGCATCATCTAGTATCCAACGAATCGGCTTGTCGGCTAGCCCAGACAATTCGGCGTTATCTCTGGCCCAACCAATTGCAGACTTCGAACCATCGACATGCACAACTTCGGCTCCGGCGCTCGCTGCAGCCAAACTAGCGCCACCCGTATAACCAAATAAATTTAGAACCTTAACAGGTTCGGCTCTCTTGGCTTTGGCTATTTTTTCTCTGATCCAACTCCAATTAGAAGCCTGTTCCGGAAATACACCGGTATGTTTGAAAGCCGAGAGTTTAATCCAAAATTTTAAGCCGCTTAATTCTACCGGCCAACGTTCGGGCAAATCGGTGCGCACCTCCCAAGCCGCGTCGTATCCCCTCCTGCCTGAGGAGGGGTCAGGGGTGGTGGGAGCAAAATACGCATCGGCTTTTTCCCACTCATCTGCCGATAAATTTTTTCGCCACAAAGTTTGCGGATCTGGCCGGGCCACTACCACATCGCCATAGCGTTCTAACTTTTCTCCTTCGCCGCTATCCAAAAGTTCGTAATCTTTGCCCGCGGGTGTAGTCAAAATATTATATTCTGGCATATTTTTTTTCAATTAAGTCCATTCTAAATTCTACTCCATGTCTTTTAAATCCAAACTTTTCATACCAAGCGCATACTGCCTCTTTTGAACTTCTGGCGTTAGCAATAATTTTATAGCAACCGATTTTTTTTGCTTCATCCATTGCAGCTTGTACAAGTTTTGTGCCAACCCCTTTGCCTCGATATTTTTCTTCAACAAACACATCTTCCAATAAACCATAAGGTTCTTTGTGTAGATCATTGTGTAAAATATATAACCACAGCCGGCCAATTTCTTGATCGTTTTCTGCAACAGTAATTCTTACACCATAACAATCTTTTTTTGTTTCTTTATTTATCTGCATATATTTTTTAGAACTAAGCCTAATTTCTTTGGGTTTAACCCGCCGCTAACAGCTTCCAAATCCAAGCTCTTAATTTTACATTTGATATTCTCTTTATCAAATGTAAATTCTCCCCATTTTTTTGCTTTATAAAATTCTTTTTGTTTTTTATTTAATTTATGATTATTATAAATTACTAAATCAATTGGTCGCGGCAAATATTTTTCTAATTGCGCCACCATCGCGCTTAGCTTTTCCGGGCCGGTTTCTCCATCCAACCGATAGGCGTTACTGGCTACATATACTATTGGGGCTTTTGATTTTGCTATGGCTTCTTTTATACCACCGGGGAGCAATGTGGCCACCAAACTGGTATATAGACTTCCCGGACTGAGAATAATTAAACTGGCTTGTTCTAAGGCTTTAATCGCCTGCGGATAGGCCTGACAATTTGGCTCCAGCCAAACTTTTTTTATTTTCCAACCTCTATTATATACCGGATTATCTATAAACGCTTCGGTTCGGATAATTTTGCCATTTTCTAACTCGGCCACCAAATCTATGTTTTCTAAGGTTACCGGATAGACTTTTCCTTTGGCCTCAACACTATGTGATAAAGCTTCAATAGCATCAAGAAAATTACCGGTCAATTGGCTAGTCAAAGTTAAAAATAAATTTCCCAAATTATGGCTATCTAATTTACCCAAACCACTGAACCTCGGCTGATAAAAAATTTTACGCAATGATTGGTAATCGTATTTGGAAAGCGACAAGATGGCGCGCATAATATCTCCCGGCGGCAAAGTATTAAATTCTTTACGTAGTTTGCCCGAAGATCCACCCGAATCACTCATTGAAATTACCGCCGAAATATCAAAATCATTGGCATAAACTTTTAAGCTTTCCAGACACACAGCCGATCCATTGCCACCGCCGATGACTACTATTTTCTTTTTCATAATTAATCACTCAACTGTTACACTCTTGGCTAAATTTCTTGGCCGATCCACATCACGGCCCAAAGCCACAGCCATATGGTAAGCAAAAAGTTGTAACGGAATTGTATTAAGCAGCGGCTCCAAGAGCTCCATTGTTGGCGGCACATAAATTATATCTTGGGCAAGCTCGGCTGCAGCCAAATCGCCTTCGGTGGCCACCAAAATTATCGGCGCTTTGCGCGCTTTTACTTCCTCTATATTACTGCGCATCTTATCGTATAATTGGTTTTTTGTCATTATGGCGAACACTGGAAATTCGGGCGAAAGCAAAGCAATCGGCCCGTGCTTCATTTCGCCACCAGCCACCGCTTCACTATGAATATAGGTAATTTCTTTTAGTTTAAGCGAGCCTTCTAGCGCCACCGGAAAATTAATTCCCCGTCCTAAGTATAAAAAGTCGCGTGAATTTTTATACTTCTCTGCAAGTACTTTTATTTTGTCGCTTTGTTGTAAAATCAATTTCATTTTTTCCGGAATCTCCACTAGTTCCGCGAGCAATCTTTGACCAGTTGCTACACTTAATTTATTTAGCCTGCCAAATTGCAAAGCATACAACACTAAAATTGCCGTCATGTTTGTAAAAGCTTTGGTGGAAGCTACGGCCAACTCTGGACCGGCGTGGATATAAGTTCCACCGTTACTTTCTCTAGCAATCGTAGAACCAACTACA
>CAZQLV010000107.1:0-3545 GCA_964594385.1 uncultured Gammaproteobacteria bacterium
CACTGGAAGCCAGAGCACAGGAACCGTTAAACCATCCCGAATTATCTTTAAGTTGAACTGTGGGTTTAAAGACACAACAGCCACCATACAACGATTGCGTTTGCGCGTCCGGACAAGGGTTTGTCCAGCCAAGCCCGCCGCGAGAACATTGATAGACATGATCAAATCGGAAATAGGCGGAGTCGCAGGTTTTATTTATTATCTGACCAAAGTTTGGCGCTTCGCTTTCGGCAAAACAATTATCCATGTAAGCGCAATCGCTATTAGCAGCGCAAGTTCTGCTGGTTATCGTTGTGCCTGTGGTACATTTACCACTTGATCCACAAGTGCCATTTACTAAGCCGCGATGATTGCGGAAATAACCATCTAAAGAAACCACATCGTCATCTCCCCAATCCAATTTAATTTTTTTAATTGGCATTTGATCTTTATTGGCAAATCCATAAAATTTGGCATTTACTAAAGCAACATTACTGCTAAATACCAGGTCGCCACTTGATTTTCCATTTATACTTATGCCGAGGTTAGCACCTTCCAAACATTTATCCCCGGGTTTACATGCTCCCAACGGATGAACTTCCGGCGCGAAACTAGCCGAGGTCAATGATTCAGTCAGGTTATAGGTGTTAGCTAAGCTCGAATCTTGAAAATAAAAACCAGATTCGGGATTATTGCTGGGAACCCAATTCCAAATACTGCTAATTTTAGCAAAAACATGGGATAACGCGCTCTTTCCTTGGTCTACACTGCTGTTGCTAGCCGGTCCATTTACAGACTCGTTGGGTGTCGGGCTAGTTTGCAAACAGTTACCAAAACAGGAATATGGTGAACCGGCTACTGCTGGCGGAGGATTAAACACAGACGCGTTATAATGAGTAAATATACTAACCAATTTATCTGGCACTAATAAGCCAAATATACCTAAACTCCCAAACGGGGCGCTTGCTAAAGATTTGCGATAATTTAAACCGTTTTGCCCTATGACATAAAAACTATCCGGCTGCCACAAACGATCTGTCCAACCAACTGCTTGATATGAATTCTCTTCGGTCTGGGCAATAGCTGTGCATGGTTCCTTTAGACCTACATAAAAATTAAAATACCTACCTTCACTATCTGCTCTTCCGGTAAAGCAAACCAAGTTAATCTTATCCAACTGACCATTAGTATCAAAAACTACTTTTATCGCACATCCGTCATCATTAGGGTCTACACTATTATTTAGACAATCTCTTTTGTAATTATCTTTACAACCAGGAGCACCGGCACCACCGCCAGGAGGATTTGGCCAACAACTTATCGGCACATCTATACTTCCCGCACAGTCTGACCGTAATAAATCAGCATAAGCGCCGATCAAAGAAGTATTTGGATCAACAAATTGATAATTATCATTTCCATCACCATCACCATCATCATAACGCATATACCAATTCGTACTATCTCGTCCGTCAGATAGAAGATACTCAGTAGGAGCTAAACTAGTACTTTCTCCAGAGAACGGCTGAGCACCCGAAATTATTTCTTCGTCCGCGCTACTACCATCTTTTTTTATTACATTCCATATTGAACCATTATATTTCGTAATCAGACCGTTTCTTATATAAAAAGACTTTGTGCCATTAGGAAACCAGGCTCCGCCAGGACCAGAAACTGAAACTAAGATATAATCAATTTCACTCCTATAAATTGGTCGAGTGCTATCAATGCTTATAACTCTCTTCTCTCTTGTTTCGTCATCACCATTACTATGACCAATCAAGCCTCCGGATAAAAATCTATTATAGGTAAACGCACCCGGGCCATTTGTAGCAGTATCAGTATTTGGCTCTTGATTCCCTTTGGCCCCTAAACAATAATATTTACCACTGGCATTACCTGTTTGAAAACCCGCTTCTACATGCTGATTATTAATATCATACGCTCCAGTAATATTGTCTTTGGGAAACCAGGTGAGACAAGCAAAACTATTTTGTTGGGCATTAAGCGGACGCGACAAATCTGGCTCAACACAATATCCTTCCCAGCCGATAAGATTGGATTGCTTTTTTATTTTTTGACAAGCGCCACCCGGACAATCGCTATCCGAACCACATACTTTATCGGCATTATCGCCGCCGGCGCAAATACCTGGCACTATCCCCTTTATTAATTGATTATTTTTATCTTTTATACCTTCAACACTATTGGGAGAATTAAAATTCCAATACTTAGTAATCGTATCTCCATAATTTGCTTTGGTATAGTTACATTCACAATTATTATATTTATTGGCATCGGTATTAAAGCCACTTGTTTCATTGCAAGTATTAACAGAATTAAATAATAACGAATCGCCGATCGCTTTACTATTTGGGAATGGCGAAGTTTCTTCCGGATAAGCGCGGCAGGTTGGCAAGATGGATTGACGCGGCGCGCCGGTTGAACCACTATCTAAATTCTGCACACAGACAGGGCCAGAAACACCGCGGCACAAACCTAGACCAGTGATACCGCAAGGCAAACCATTACTGCCATTTTTACAAGCAGTGCTCTTTTGATCAGTTGTAACTTTGCAATTTGCGCCATTACCACAAGCCATTGTTTTGACTAGCCTCCAATCGGGGGCATCGGCGCTGCCAAAATTTACTTCCGATAGCTCTTCCACCGGGAACATATCGAGCAAACTATAGCCGCTAAAATCTTGCCCTTTCCAATCTGTAGCGCGATTGCGATAGGCATCATCGGTTAATATTTGATTGCTTAATTCGCTGTTATTGTCTAGCCAGTTAGCGCAATTGATAGCGTCACCATTGGTACTAGTATACGAAGAGGCTTGATTACAACGACCAACAAAATCGCAAATTTCTTTGTAGCTACCGGATTGAGAATCAAAAACGCGATGCGAAGAGCGACATTGCAACCATTCACCACATTCTCTATCTCTATTTACTTTCAAAACTGTATTAGCATCATTGGTAGCCGATCCGGAGGCGGGCACCGGCGCTACTAAACCGTTGTTTTGCGCGGCGCTGACCGCATACGATTGGGCTGTGTTCCATAGTTTGTTAGGAGCCTCTGTTTTATCCAAAAGAATACAGCCGAACTTTTCGCTAACCTGACCATTACACGTATTTTGTTCGGTTTTTAATTTATCATCATTAATTAAATAATATGTTTTATTACTATCATTATGGTCAATAAATTCGGTACAACCATTCTGAGCTTGCGGGCATTCTCCGACAAAATTATTATAGGAATTAGTAACTCCATACGACCAAAGGCCATAATTATTCCCAGTTTGCAAATAATTTGGATAGCAGGGCTGTTCATCTTTATTTTGACAGGTCACGCCGCTGGCGCAATCGTTATCGCTGGTACACAACTGTCCACTGCTCGCGCATTTTCCAACACCTTTCCAGAACCACCCGCTATATTTGATACCATTTTTGCTAACATCATCTCGGTAAGAGCAAATTTTTTGACCCAAATATTGGGGATCTTTGAAATATAAAGCGCCATCAGTGGAAGCAAAGGAATTGCAACCAACCGCCTCACTCTGACAC
>CAZQLV010000108.1:0-3534 GCA_964594385.1 uncultured Gammaproteobacteria bacterium
CATGAAGATTGGTGTGATGTTTGGTAGTCCAGAAACAACCACCGGTGGTAATGCTTTAAAATTCTATGCGTCTGTTCGACTCGATATTCGTCGTACGGGTGCGGTGAAAAAAGGTGAAGAAATTATTGGAAGTGAAACACGCGTAAAAGTGTTGAAAAACAAAGTCGCTCCTCCATGTCGCACGTGCGAATTTGATATTATGTACAACGAAGGCATTTCCGTTTCCGGCGATGTCCTGGATAATGGCGTAGTTTATAAAGTAATAAATAAATCCGGCAATTCGTACAGCTACGGCGATGAAAAATTAGGCGTTGGCCGCGAAACCGCTAAGAAATTTTTGCGCGATAATCCAAAAACAATGAAAGCTGTTTCTAAAGATATCTGGGAAGTCGTTGAACGCGGCGAAGCGCCGGATGAAGAACCGGCTGAGGATGAGGTGCCGCCACCGACAGAGGAATAAAATTCAAAACAAATTAAAAAACTCTGCTATAATTGGCAGAGTTTTTTAATAACTAATAATAATCTAGCCCTTCCGAGCAAACCGGTAATAAAACAATTTAACCGATTCGGTGGCTGCCAAATATGTCAGCACTAGAGCAATGCCTACCAGTATAGAAGACAGCGGCTGCGCGACAAAGCCAAAAATTTCTCTGGCTACTTGTATATAAGGCAGAACCAAACTAAACGGCACCAGTAGTAATGTCAAACCAATAAGTAGCGCACTCGGTGGCGCGCCACGCAAGAAAAATCCTTGGCGACGAATAGAAAAGATAAGCAAAAATTCGGTTAGGACACTGCCGACAAACCACATGGTCTGTAAATTCTGTTCGCCAAAATGATAAAAATAACCGAAGAATGCAAAATCAAATACCGTGCTTACCAGCCCCAAAATTGTACAGATGAGCACTATCTCTTTGAGACGAAACCCTTTGGGTTTTTGCAATTCTTCCACATCCACATTGTCGGTGGCGATGGCAATCATCGGAAAATCTGTCAAGAAATTTAAAAGCAAAATTTGCAATGGCAGCATTGGCAAATATGGCACGATAAGCGACGCAAAAACCATTGCATAAAAATTACCAAAATTTCCGGCTAGCGTTGTTTTAATATATTTGAAACTATTTACAAAAATCCTTCTCCCCTCTTTTATACCATCAATAATTACCTCCAAGCTTTTGCGCAGCAAAATAATATCAGCCGTATCTTTAGCAATGTCCGAGGCATTGCTCACGACCAGGGCCACGTGCGCGGTTTTAAGCGCCGGTAAATCATTAAATCCTTCGCCCAAATAACCGACAAAATGTTTATTTTTTAATAAATTAATAATATTAAATTTTTGCATCGGCGAAACGCGCGCAAACACATGATATTCCAAAACCGCTTTGTGCGCCCCTTCTCCCAACGCCTCTAGCTCCGAACCGGTAATAACTTTGAGCGGAGAATCCACCAACCCGATTTTGTAAGCCACACTCCCCGTCACTTCTTTACTGTCTCCGGAAATAATTTTTATTTGTACGCCCAAGTCTTTGGCTTCTTTAATAGCTCTGGTAGTACTACTTTTAAGCGGATCTACAAACGCTACCAATCCTACAAACCTTAAATCTTTTTCTTCTTTGGCCAAATCTATTTTTTGCAACTCTGCTACCGTACCATGTATATCTTTTACGGCAATTGCTAAGACGCGTTTGCCTTCCAGACCAAACTGTTTGATGTTGTCCAAAATTTCTCTCTTACTTAATTCACCAAATTCAGAGCACAAATTTATTAGTTCTTCCGGCGCACCACGCACAACCAGCTTGCCCGCAGCGGCTTCTTCAACTAACACAGAATTACGGCGGCGCACGGGATCAAATGGCATCTCGGATAATTTTTTAACTTTTTTGCTAGTAGCGCACAGGCGCTCAGGAGCGTATTCACACAACGCAATATCAAAAGCATCGGCTTCTTTTTTATCTGCAAAACTAGAAGCGAGCAGCGCGTACCGCAACACTTCATCTTTGGTGGTCTCCACAATACCATCTACTTTCAAATGATTTTCGGTAATGGTACCGGTTTTATCCGTACACAAAATATCTATATTACCCAAATCTTCTATAGCGGAAAGTCGTTTTGGCACCACATGCTTTTTGGCGAGCTCTAATGCTCCTCGTGATAATGCCATAGTGATGACCAGCGGCAGGGCTTCGGGGATCACACCCACAGCAAGTGCAATTGCAAAAATTACAAACTCAAAAAAACGAAAGGAGGCTCCATGGACTAAAAATTGGAATATAAACACCGCCACAATGGAGATAATTACCAGACGCAAAATAAACGAACTGAATGATTTCATTTCTACCTGAAAAGCACTGTCGGCGGCTGTTTCCAGAGTTACTTTGGCAATGTTGCCAACTTCGGTTTTATCTCCCACAGCCACCACCTTGGCCGTTGCATTACCCGATACGAGCAATGTCCCCCAAAAACCAAGATTGCTTTTATCTTTCCCGGCCGCATCTGCACTTTTGGCAGCCGGCGCCGATTCACCGGTCAAAATTGATTCATCTACCAACACGCCACGGCTTTCCAAAAATATAATATCGGCCGGAATTTTATCGCCGGCTCTAAGCGACACAATATCCCCCATCACCAAATCTACCACATCAATAAATTCTTCTTCCCCTTCGCGGATCACATGCGTTTTTTCAGTTATATATTTTTTAAGATCCTGCAACGCGCGCGCCGAATGATATTCTTGCCAAAAACCCAAAATTGCGTTTGTACAAATATACAAGGCAATAAAAACACCATCTATTTTTTCTCCCAAAATAAAAGAGGCGCCGGCAGCGGCAGCCAACAAATAAATAAATGGGGATTTGAATTGATTAAAAACTAAATGATACCAGCGCACTTCTTTGGATGTAATACGGTTTGGTCCATACTGCTCGCGCAATTTCTTTACCTCGGCATTACTCAGCCCATTCTTATTTTCCATATGCAGACAAATTAATGTTATTTTTTCTCATCAGAATTATGCCCATCCCCCATCATAAAAATAACCAGGACCAGCAAACTAACCGCTATAGATAAAATATAATAGTGCACGCCCACGGCCATACCTATTGCCGCAGCCATCCACATACCCGCCGCAGTTGTTAACCCCACCACTCTGCTTTCTGTATGTAAAATTGTGCCCGCGCCCAAAAACCCAATACCTACGACAATTTGAGCGGCAATGTGTGATATTTCTTGACTACCAAAAGCATACATAGATAAAAGTGTAAAAAGGGTTGAACCGCCCGACACGAGGGCATAAGTTCTGGGGCCAGCCCATTTACCATACATTCCTCTTTGCCAGCCCAATACTCCGCCTAAGACTAAGGATATTACCACGTCTAATAACATTGAAGATTCTGACATATATTAATAATTTTAGGTTAGTTACGATAAAATTATTATATCATCAGTTGACTTCTTTGTTAATCATTGATACTATATTCCTACTTTTTACTGGGCCCTTAGCTCATTTGGTAGAGCACCGCGTTTGCAACGCGGGGG
>CAZQLV010000109.1:0-3494 GCA_964594385.1 uncultured Gammaproteobacteria bacterium
CATATTTTGGCCGAAATTTTTTTTAGCTTCTGTCATATTAAATAATCAACAACAATAATAGAGTGCTAGGTACCTCTTGATTGATTGAAAATTGCTTAGATAATTCTCCGGTCATAATTATATCTCCCACAGGCAACTCATTCCCCGGAATTTTTTCTAACAAACAAACCAGATTTTCATGATGTTGTTGCAGCTCCGCAAATTCACTAAGCATTGATACTCTTTTTACTAAAAGATTTAGATTATTAATTTTCTTTTGTCCTAACACCGAAGCATCCTTATAATGCTGGTGGTCAAAAAAATGATAACTATATTTGTCCAGCTCGCGGCTCATTTCGGTCTGGCCTTCATAGCCTTTATTTTGCCGACCATATTCATCTTTGAGCCGCACTAAATCCGACTTGTTGGGCGGCGTTTCCACTTCAATCAAAATCACATCATCGGACAACGCTTTGGTGCTATGAAAGACGCCGCTTTCAATGGTCAACGCATCTTTTTCATTGAGAGTAAATTGATCAATCAGCCCCGACACTAACACCGTGCCGGACAAAACAATCAGCGATGTGCGTTTTTGCGGATGACAATGCAAGGATGTGCCATGGTCTTTGGTAATATGCAACGTCCAAATGGCCACATGATTGTTTTCAAATAATAAATATTCATAACCCCACGGCTTGTTGACAACCAACCCTCGATAATCAAACATATCTTTTTCCGTCGGCAAAACTACCCGTCGGTTAGAGAGGTTGGCCAGGTCGGCTTCGGATCTAAATAATCTTTTGATCATACTTAAAACAACCAACAAGCGGCATTATGGGAATACATTTGATTTAAGATATCAAGCTCTCGATCGTTATCCAGACATTGCCAAAAACCGGTATGTTCCGAAATATCAAGTTGTCTATCCGCAACTAACCGCGAAAAAATATTTTTTTCTAAAACACATTCATTGTATGGTTCCAAATAATTAAAAATTCTCGGTGAAAAAACCATAAAACCGCCATTAACCCAACCAACCATACTCTTCAAATGAGAGCTATCATGGTAATCAACCAGCTGATTATTTTCAAAAATAAATTCACCGTAACGAAAAGGTGGCAAAACTCCGGTTACCGTGGCAATTCGGCCATTGCTACGATGGTAATCCAAAACTTTATCTAGTTTTACATCAGACAAACAATCGCTATAGGTGACAAAAAAATCTTGATCTTTGACATAATCTTGGCAGCGTAGCACCCTGGCTCCGGTGCCGGCCTCTTCGCCAGTATCCACAAAAGTAATTTTCCAATTTTTTTCTTGATTCTGCGAGTTAAAAATAATATTCTTGCTTCCCAATTCCATTGTCATATCATTTACGGAAAAATCGTAATTGAGAAAATAATCGCGAATTTTATCTCCGCCCGATCCCAAAGCCAAAACAAATTCGTTAATGCCGAATTTGGAAAATATTTTCATAACATGCCAAATCATTGGCCGATGGCCAATACGAACCAAGGCTTTAGGAATTGGCTCCAAATAATTTTTCAAGCGAACGCCTCTGCCGCCGCACAAAATTATTGCTTTCATATACGAAATGAGTGAGTGAAATAGACAGTGAGATATTTATAATCGCTTGCGAATTATAAATATCGAATCTGGATATTTCCGAACGAATGAGTATATATGCGACTTTAGTCCATATACGAAATAACTTATGAAAAAAATTTATTATACCAAGCGAATGTTTCCAAAATTGCCTGATCAAAATTATACGTAGGTTTCCAACCAAGCACTTGTTCCGCTTTGGCAAAATTTAAACTCTGTTCCGGTATTTCGTTCTTTTGGTCATTTACTATTTTAAATTCAATTTTTTTATAAATAATATTAGAAATTTTCTCAATTAAATCTAACACCGAAAAATTAAATCCAGAACTAAAATTAAAAGCCTCACCCCGAGCTTTATCCATATTTTCGGCTAGCACAACATAGCCTTCCACTACATCTTTGACAAATACATAATCGCGTATAAATTTACCATCACTGCGTAAATTTAATTCTTTATTTTTTATTGCCGCTCTCATAATCCCGGGAATAATTCGGTTAAAATTTAAATCACCAGGACCAAAAATATTACCAAAACGAGAAACAGTGATTGGCAGGTTGTAAGTTTTAGCATAAGTCTGCGCCAATAAATCCGTGCAGGATTTGGAAACATCATAGGGGTGATCGCCTCGCAAAGCTTGAGTCTCCAAAGCGGCATTGCAGTCTTTGCCATAGGCTTTGTCGCTGGAAGCTACTATTATTCCCTTTATATAGGGAGACATTCTGGCCGCTTCTAAAATATGCACAGTACCCATGATATTGGTCGACAAAGTTTCGTAAGGGTTTATATAGGCAGTCGCCACTATTGGCTGAGCCGCAATATGAAAAATATAATCAATTTCATATTTGGTCACAATCTCAAAAATTCTTTCTCGGTCTTTTAAATCTCCGCTGACCATAACTACTTTTTGATCTAAATTTTTCTGAAAAAAATAAGCCTGGCTATCGCGGCTACGTGACAAAACAATTATTCGAAAAGGCTGTAATTTTAATAAACGCTCAACCAAATGAGAGCCTACCAAACCGGTGGCACCGGTGACTAATATATTTTTTCCGGTAAGTACAGACATACTTTTCATTCTTTTCATTTTTCCCAAATTTTCCAAAATGGATCCTTCTGCCAATATTCATTCAACTCTTCTACTTCTTTATACGTATCCATACACTTCCATTGCCCTTCATGAGCATAAACAGACAACTCGCTCTTTTCGGCCAGTATAGGAAAAATTGATTCAATCATGCTGTTTTCGGCAATCAAATCCAACACACTGGGTTTTAAAACCATAAAACCGCCATTGATAAAATCGTTGGATTTTTCTTCGTTGGTTTGCCCAGTCACTTTATGCTGAAAAAAATCAACTACTTTTTTGGTTTGCGAATCAATATTTAAAAAACCAAAACGACTGGCCGGACGAACAGCCGTAATCGTAGCTAAAGTATTTTGCGCTGTATGAAAATTAACTAATTCTTTGATATTTATATCGGCCACCCCATCGCCGTAAGTAACCATAAAATCTTCGTTTGGATTTAAATATTTTTTTAACCTGCGCACACGCTCGCCGGTCAAACTGTTGGCGCCGGTTTCGGCAAACGTGATTTTAAAATCATCACAATCATTATTATGAAAACTCAGTTCATTATCTTTGGTACTGAGCGTAAAATCGTTAAGCAAACTGCGCCAATTCAAAAAATATTCTTTGATCATGTTGCCTTTATAGCCCAATGCCAAAATAAACTCATTGTACCCGTGATGAGCGTAAATTTTCATGATATGCCACAAAATCGGCTTGCCGCCTACTTCTACTAGTGGCTTAGGTTTGAATTCAGTTTCTTCTTTCATGGGGGTACCCGTCCCTCCGCATAAGGTAATAATCTTCATATAATTTATCTGTGAAATCCATTTCGTAATCTGC
>CAZQLV010000110.1:0-3396 GCA_964594385.1 uncultured Gammaproteobacteria bacterium
TCACAGACTATCAGGCGAGCTATTGCCGCGAAAGAAGTTACCTACATAGTGGTGGCCGGCAGATACAAATTAAACTTTGAAAGTTTGGTAAAATGGTCTCAAATCCATACTACCGTTAAAAATAAACTGGAGAGCAAAGGTATCGGACAATTTGTTGGCAATTGGCAAATAAAAAATGCCCTATACTCCCCTAACCCCAAGATTGTCCACAACAAAGAAACAGAAGATCAGACGAAGAAAGAAACTAACAAATAATAACAATTTTTAATTAAAAAACCCTCCCCATAAAGGAGGGTTTTTTAATTTGTTAAACTTATGTAAACAGTATATAATTACCAGTAAAATATGCTCATCAGATTCTTAAAAAAGCATTATAGCCTGCGCTACCACGGAGTTTATCAGCATGCCAAAAAACTGTTTGTTTTTGATCTTGTTTTACTCGCCGCGGTCATCCTCATGATAGCCGGAAATATATTTTTATTTTTTTGGAAACCCAGCCTGACCGGACTGATTGACCTATCGATTTCGCTCGGCAATGAGCGAATAAAAAGTGGCGAAATGACTCACGTAACCATTAATTTTACCAACAATAACAAAGTTCCCCTCAAAGAAGTATCCCTGGCATTACGCTTGCCCGAAGGATTTATTATAGACAGAAAACAAACTTCGGCCGAACTTTTTTCCGATCATTCTATTTTTACCAGAGTTAAAGAATTAGACCCGGGAGCTTCCGGTCAAGAAGACGTATACGGCTGGTTTTGGATGGAACCGAAAACCGAAGAACATTTTATCGCTAATTTATCTTACCGACCGGACAGTAATAATAATCGCGAACAAAAACTTGCGTCCGTTATCGCCAACTTGCCTGAGAGTGTGCTGGTAGGAACGTTAAATTTCCCCACCTCTACTTTTTCCAGTTTTCCGGTTACATTCACATACACCCTACAAAATTCCACCGATCGCGCGATTAGCGACATCACTATTATCAAAAAATTAAACAACAAAGAAATTTTGTCAGACGCCACATCTATCACTTTACCCCCCAAAGGAACAAAGGTGGTTGAGGGGCAATTTTTAACCCCGAGCCAACCTGGCAACTATACCTTTTCGGTTGTGCCCCAAATTTTGGCAAACAACCATGCGATTTTGCAACTGCCAAGCGTCAAAACATTTCAAACGTTTGCTCCACAAATAGTTTCTAGCGCCAAGCTGATACAACCCCCGACTTATGCCGAACCCGGACAAAGTTTCCCTGTACAAATAACCTGGCAAAATAAAAGCGATCTTAAATTGCAGAACCTGACATTACACCTGACATCTAACTTGGCCGGTGTAATAGATTGGAAAAAAACTGCCCAACAAAACCACGCTACCACCGAAACAAATGGTATGTTTTTTGATAATCAGTCCCGCACGAGCCTCAGCGATGGCAATCCCCAAAATAGCGATACCTTTACTATAACTATTTATTTACTGCCAATATTTAATGCGCCGGCCGTTGAGAATGTTAATCTAGAAATTTATCCAGTCATGAAAGCCGGCCTGAGCCAAATAACCGACCAAAACTTTAGCCAGGAAGGATCCCGAACCACTATTCCTTTGGCTACAGAACTGCATTTTAATAACACCGAGGCTCGCTACTACACGCCCGAAGGTGACCAGCTCGGCCGCGGCCCATTGCCACCACAGGTTGGCAAAACTACCAAATATTGGATTTTTGTAAAAATAACTAATAGTTCTAACGCTGTAAGTGACCCTTCTTTTTCTACTTCTCTACCGCCAGGCATTGAATTTACCGGCAAACAAAGTACTACCATTGGCCCGCAAATCAATTTTAACCCAAGCGACCGCTCTATTTCTTGGCAATATACTTCCCTGCCCGCCAACAGCCAAACTGGGCTATATTTTGAAGTGGCCGTTACACCAAGCGCCGCTCAACTGGGGCAAGACCTAATACTAACAAACTCACTTCATTTCTCCGCAACCGACAGCTTTATTGGCAAAAAATTTGACCTTTCTCACACACCGATTTTAAATATTCTTAATCGTAATGATCAAGGATATAATTTGGGTGCAAAAGTCATACAATAAAATACACCACATGACTGTAGTGTATTTTATATAAATATTCTTCAAGACCTCCGTACCAAGTTCCACAATTTTTTATGGAATTTGGTACGTGGAGGCCTCGGTTGAAAGCTTCCACCTGGCTTCCTAATGGCCTACTCTATTGGCCACAGTGCTTGCACAATTTACGGCGAAGGAACCTTGCCTTAGGATGAATCCCAAGGTAAATACTTTCATCAACAGGTACTTTTTCCCAACGCCAGGACGGTTTGTTGAACTCTTCTCTATAGCAAGATAAGAGTCCAATACAATCTTTTTCAGCGTACGCAGTTTCCCTTCCGCCATGCTCATCCATACCGCCGGCCACTAGAACATTGGCTTTAGATATCCAACCCGGGAACACTAAAACTGCATGTGGACGCTGCAAATAGTTGACGGCGCCTGATAGATCACGAGCATGGTACCCTTCGGTATTTAAAACCTCAGGAATATCTTGCTGTTGCTTCAAAATATGTCTGGCTTCCTCTTCCCCGGTGCTGAGCCCCATTTCCTGTGCCCATGTAAGTACTTCAGCTACTTGCAAGCTTTCATGATCTGCAAACGGGGTCAGTAATTCATAGGTACGCCCACCAACAGTCATCTCGGTTACCAAAAGACTTGGTTCAATAAGACAACCGGCAAACCCTCCGGTAGCCTTAGTATTGTCCGAACTGACCAAAGCTTCAAACTTTGCATCTCCAATTTCACGCTGTAAATGAGCCGCCGAACGAAGAGAGTCCTTCATCTGAATCCTTTCGCCTCCTCATTTGTGAGAAAGCTTTACCCTCGCCAGTTGTTGGCAAAGATGTATACCTTACTTACCAAAAAAATCTACATCTGTCAATAAAAAAACCAGGACTATATGGGCTATCCGTCGTTGTCCAACGTTCGTCATCCGAGCATATGGCGAATGATGCTACTGGCCACGGTGAGCTGGGGTGGTCCAGGCTTTTTAGCCTGGATTGGCGGTCATGCGACTATGCTCGTTGACCGCCAAAATGACAGTGAACCGATTGGCAGTAGCGGAAATGAGACATCCGCGAGGAAACTTTTCCCTCCAGCTTTTGGTTACAAAAGGTGGAAAAAGAAATTTATTTTCTCGCCACCACAATCTGATTTATCCAAAGCGTGCCTTCTTTTACCAAAATATTTTCTTCAATACTAAAAGCCAATGATTCCAACATCTCAATAATTTTTTCCGGACGATGATAAAAAGATTCTATAATTATTTTCCCTGCTTTTGTTTTTACTGGCGGCGGATCTTTTTGGTTAATATTTGTTACCGCTAAA
>CAZQLV010000111.1:0-3349 GCA_964594385.1 uncultured Gammaproteobacteria bacterium
AACCACAGGCACCATTAACCGCTGTAGCAGAAGGAGGAGTAACCCCAGCTAAAATGACTGCCACATCATCGAGCATTACGCCGGTCAGTGCTGCGCTGCCTTCTTGCGATACATAAATAACTACATTGCTTAAATCGCGAGTGTTATCAAGCGCAAAACTTAAATTAAATGTTTTATCACCAACTGATCCGGTCACTGTTGTACATTTGTTAGAAGCAGAACCGCTAGTATAATCTACAATACCGCACAAGTTAATATTTGAAGCGGAAGCAACGGTGACACGAACTTTAGCGGCAGCAGTGAATAAATTTGAGCGTTTAATGGAAAAATTAGAAAAGTCTCTTCCTCCCCAAACAACACTGTCTCCATAACCGGTGATACCGATTACTAAGCTCTGTAAGCCACTGATAGGATTTGTTTTGGTAAGAGATAAAGAAGTTCCTGGTTGATTCGTGGCAAAACCAGACACACTTGTTTCAAAACCAGGGTCTTGGAAAAGGTTATTTGGATCATTTGTGGAAACTGTAGTTGTTTTCTGGGCGCTACAGCTGGAATTAGTACCGCCATTTTGACCGGCGCAAGTCCAAGTCCATGGTCCAGAGCCAGTAACAGCGCTAGCTGTACCGGTCGCACATAAATTAGTAGTAGGAGCAGTGGAAACTGTGGTGTTGTTTGATGAACCACAAGAGCCATTGATCGGTGTTACTGTTGGAGTTTTTTGAGCACTGCAGGTGGCTGTTCCTCCTCCATTTGATCCGGCGCAAGTCCAAGTCCATGGTCCGGAGCCAGTAACAGCGCTAGCTGTACCAACGGAACATAGATTGGTAGTTGGAGCAGCGGAAACTGTGGTGTTGTTTGATGAACCACATACCCCAGTTACTGAAGCAGGAGCGGTAACAAAATTCGCTGTTACATTTTTAATAGCATTCATTGTTAAAACGCAAGTAGCTGTACCGGTACAAGCCCCTGTCCAACCGGTAAAGGTATAGCCGGTAGATGGAGCAGCCGTAAGAGTAACAGATGTGCCACTGGCAAAGTTAGCTAAACAAACGCTGCCGCAAGAAATACCCGTTGGCACTGAAGTTATTGTGCCGCTTCCGGTTACAGCAGTAGTTAGAGCGTAGGTTACTGTTTGTACAACTTGAGCGCTACAACCAGCAGTTGTACCGCCATTTTGACCGGCGCAAGTCCAAGTCCACGGACCAGTGCCAGACACAGTGCTGGCCGTACCAGTCGCACATAAATTAGTAGTAGGAGCAGTGGAAACAGGGGTGTTGTTAGCAGAACCACAGGCACCATTTACAAGAGTAGGAGTAGCAGATGGAGGGGTAATACCGGCCAAAACTACCGATACATCATCAATCATTACACCACTTAGTGAAACGCTGCCTTCTTGGAAAATACCAACACGCGCTCGGCTTAAATCTCGAGTGCTATCTAAAGGAAAAGTGAGAGAAACTGTGCCTTTGTCGCCAACTGAACCGCTGACAGTTGTACAGTTATTTACACCCGATCCGCTGGCATAATCAATTAAACCACAGAAAGAAATTCCCGAAGCGGAAGCAACCGTGGATTTAATATGAACAGAAGCGGTGAATTGATTTGATCTTTTAACGGAGAAGGTGGAGAGATCTCTGCCTGCCCATATAACGCTATCGCCATAATTTTTGATCCCCACGACCAAACTTCTTGAACCACTAATCGGATTTATGCTGGTAATAGACAATGAGGTTCCGGCTTGATTTGTTTGGAAATTGGACATACTGGTTTCAAAACCAGGGTCTTCAACCAAATTATTTGGATTAAAATCAGCTTTGGCTCTGGGCAAGGATAAGGAATAAATAGCCAAGGCTGCAACCGCCACGAACACAGAAAACACTAAATGGTGTTTTTTCATTGTCATATATTTTTAACAAAGATGATTAAATTTAAATTAATTATTATTTATATTTTTTTATCCACAAACTTTGTCCGGCACACAAAGCAACTGCCAGCGCATCCGCCGCATCATCTGATTTTATTTTTTCTTTAATTCCGAGAATTGTGGCAACTACTTTTTCCATTTGGGCTTTCTCCGCTCGACCGTAACCAGTTACGGCCTGCTTTACTTGCAAAGGGGTAAATTCATCTATCGCCAGGTTTTCTTCAACACCGGTTAAGAGAATAACACCTCGAGCTTGTCCAACTTCTATGGCTGTTTTTACATTTTTAAAAAAAAATAATTCTTCCACAGCCATTCGAGTTGGTTGAAAATTTTTTATTATTTTTAAAAGTTCTATGCGTATTTCTTTTAATCTACTAACAAAATTATTCTTGGCAGAGGTTTCTATGCATCCATAGACAACCGCTTTCCATTCTCCTTGCTTGTCTTTTTTTATTATACCATATCCCACTCTTCCAAAACCAGGATCTATCCCCAGTATCACTTCTTTGTTCATATACGAAATGAATGAGGAAAAAATTAGCTTGCTTATTTATTTCCGAGTGAATGAGTATATATATGGCTTTAGCCCATATAATTTTTAATCTGCGTTGGTAAAATAATCTTCTACATCATCATTTTGTTCCAAATCCGCAAATAAATTTTCTAGTTTTTCTTTTACCTCTTCATTCACCGCTAAAGTATCTTTGGCGATCCACTGCAAACCAGATTCGGAAGGTTCTAAATTTATTTCTTTTATTATATTTAAAACATTTTGAAAATTTTCTATTTTTATTTTGATTGCAAAACTTTCTTCTTCACTTATTATATCATAACTTCCATTTTCAATCATTTTTAATTCAAACTCATCTGTATTAATATTTTTTATTTTTAATTGTTCTTTTTTAATTATAATAAATCCAAATTGTGCAAACATCCACAACACGCTCCCAGCTCCGGCCATTGACCCGCCGTTGATAGAAAAAATATGTTTAAGATCGGATACTGTTCTATTTTTGTTGTCTGTCAAACATTTGACTAACACCGCCACTCCACTCGGGCCATACCCTTCATACAATACTTCTTCAATTTGCTCACCGGCAAGTTCCCCTGTGCCACGCTTCACAGCTCTGTCTACATTATCTTTGGGCATGCCGACCTCTTTGGCTTTTTCAATTGCTAAACGCAAAGAAAAATTTGTGGCCGGATCGCCGCCGCTTTTTGCTGCCAAACTTATTAATTTGGAAACTTTTGTAAATTGGCCGCTGCGCAGCGCGTCTTGTTTGCCTTTGCGCGCTTGAATATTATGCCATTTTGAATGACCACTCATACGATAAAATAATTATACCATATTTTTCAAAAAAAATCAATAGAGAAATTGCTATTTTTCTTCAACCAATCCAAAAATTTTATTTTTTGCTCCCCTTT
>CAZQLV010000112.1:0-3339 GCA_964594385.1 uncultured Gammaproteobacteria bacterium
GCCGGAAACCAAGTCGACGCTGCAGTACGTTGTCGTGGAGCTGGGCGCCAAGATGGTGCACGGTATTGACCTGGAAGAGAAGGCTCTCGAAGCGGCGGAGGCGCGAGCCGGTTTGAATGGTGTGTTGCGCAGGGTGAAGTTCACCCATGCAAATGCGGCCAAATTGCCAATTGAAAATGCGAGCATTGATTTGGCGGTCTGTGTTTCTATGTTGGAGTTTGTGCCTTCACCGCAGGAGCGTGTGAGGGTAATTGCTGAAATTCAGCGTGTAGTCAAACCAGGCGGGTATGTCTTTCTTAGCACCCCTTCTCCTTACCGCTTAGAAGAACTGCATTCGAAGCGTATCTTTGGTGATTTTCGCCCAATTCCTGGGTACCCATGGGCGACACGCCCTGGAGTTATCGAGGAGCTCTTTTCCGGGTGGAAACGTTTGCCGGTATTCCAACACCTGGTGTACGTTCCGGTACTGTCGGACCTATTCCCGACGCTGGTGGAGATGTCACTCAGGAAGGCTGCGCGTTGGCAGAAGCACTTTTTCAGGAAGCCAGAGTAATCAGCCGATCAGTTCGTTGCACCATCGTTTTTGCTTCACCTACAAAGTGAATGTCAAAGGACGGTGGTTTTTTAATTATTGTTTTTCGTGGTATTTTTTATCCTCGGCAGAGAGTTGTAAAATTTGCTCTCGTAAGCGGTCGGGATGAGACACATTTTTAAAATAAAATTTTGGGATTGGGCCGGCGGTTTGCAAAACTAAATTTCCATAATGGAAAACCGAAGCGAAAAATCCGTCAACTTCGGAAGTGGCATCTTGAATTTGGTATAAATCAACCTCGGATATTGTTCTATCAAACAAACTTTTTTGCTCCATATCCAATAATCTATCATTAGTCAAAATCCAGACATCCAGATGAAACGTCACAAAGTTGGTATAGAAAAATAGATAGATAGAAAGTAAATAAATACTGGTTGCGAGTACTGCTAGCACATAGCCGCTTTGGTTTTGTAATAATGTATTAAGGCCGGAATTGGATACTAACCAATAAAGACCAAAAGGTACTGCCAGCAGGATTAAAGAAAAAAATACATATGGCACAAAGGTGATTGGGTGCCGGCGGCAAACCATGATTATTTTTTCGTAGGATTTTTGTCTGATGATATTGTCTAAAGACATACTGATAAATTAAAAATATTGAGCACCGCCGGAGTGAAATAAATTGGTAATAGAACCAATATTAAAAATAAAAAATGGTTGTTGCCAATCTATATTTTGCAAAAAATATCCGGTAGCAAAGATAGTAAGGATAGATAAAGCCGCCACAATAAAAGTAGCGATAAAACTTTGGAAGGTCGTGGTGCCGGTAAAAAATATATGCCAAAGATTAATGAAAAAAAATGTTAAAAAAATTAGTAAAAAAATAGCGTAGGCGATGAATAAAGTATAGAGGGGGATGATGAGCATAAATAAATTATAATAAAGTTTGAATTTTGGGAGCGTCATACCCGAGGTGCGCATACGCCGCGGCGGTGGCTCGGCGCCCGCGGGGAGTGCGTTCCAAAAATCCCATTTGTAAAAGGAATGGTTCGTAAATACTCTCAATCGTATCCATCTCTTCGCTGATAGAGGCGGCAATGGTGTTGAGACCGGCCGGTCCGCCGCTAAATTTTTCAATTAAGGTTTGCAGTAAGCGGCGATCGGTTTCGTCTAGGCCAAATTGATCTATGGATAGCATATTAAGCGCTTCGGTTGCGATTTTTTTATTTACCAGCCCATCGTGTTTTACTTGGGCGAAATCGCGCACGCGTTTAAGCAGTCTGTTAGCAATACGCGGGGTGCGGCGTGAACGCTCGGCAATCAGCGCCGTGGCTTCGGGCTCAATTTCTACTTGTAGAATTTTGGCATTGCGATTGAGAATAGTTTCGATGTCGCCGTTTTCATAAAAATCTAAATGAAAGGTGTGGCCAAAGCGATCACGCAGTGGCGCCGAGATCATACCGATTTTGGTGGTAGCGCCAATTAGGGTAAATTTGGCCAGCGGCATGCGAATCGTGCGCGCGGCCGGGCCTTTGCCGATTATAATATCTAACGAATAATCTTCGAGGGCCGGGTATAAAATTTCTTCGATTGTTTTATTCAGACGATGAATTTCATCAATAAAAAAAATATCGCCGTTTTGCAGGTTAGACAAAATTGCGGCTAGGTCTCCAACTTTTTCTAAGGCCGGTCCGGATGTGATTTTGATATTACTATTCATTTCGCGAGCAATGATATTGGCAAGTGTAGTTTTGCCCAGGCCCGGGTTGCCATAAAGCAAAATATGTTCCAGCATATCGCCGCGTTTGGTAGCGGCTTGCATAGAGATCCCTAAATTTTGTTTGATTTGCGGCTGGCCGATAAAATCCTCCAGCTTTTGCGGACGCAAGGTAATATCAAAAGCAGCCTCTTCGGTATCGGCTTCGGGAGTGATGAGACGAGGTTGTTCTTCTGAGGTTAAATCTTCCATAGTTGATTTTGTAAAATCATGCCGGGTGAAATAATAGTTTGTGCTAATACAAATTCAGCACCAAGTTTTTTGTATTCTTGACGTATTATCTTATTTTTGAGAAGCCGCTCTTTTATTTTTTTGTAGGATCTCATAAGCCAATATTTTCGATATGTATACTATTTCTATTCTTTAATTATATGTTAAAGAGGAAGGGTTGACAAGAAGCCTTTTTTGTGGTATGATATGTTGTTCTTTTATAATCATTCCTAGCCTGTTTTTGGCTCTGTTTAGCAGATTCAAAAGAAGGCTGGGAATACCGGCACTTCCTCTTTGCCAGATCGGCGAGGAGTGAGCTTTCTCGAAAGAGGAGGCAAAGGACATTGACAATGGCAATCGACACTTTGCTTTCGGCCGCACACCTCCGGCGTGAGCTCGGCGAGGAACTCTTCGCAGCTCTGGTCAGCTCGGATAACACCGCAGCAGTCCGGAAGCTCGCCGAGGAGCTCGTCAAGTCGGGCCTCCCCACCGAGATGACCCTCGGCGACCGCACCTACGATATCCTCGGCTTCCTCCAAGGAGACGAGGAGTTCGTCAAGGGTGACGTGATGGTCAGTCGCGCCAAGGAGAAGGGCGCGCACAACGGCAAGGAGGAGCGGGAGCATGTCTTGAAGCATCAGGACGAAATCCCCGCCGCGCTTCGCGGCAAGGTCGTCTTCGTCTTCACCGACGACCGCCGCCCCGGCAGCCCCGAGGTCGTGTGCTACGTCTTCTGGTACGGCGACCGTTGGGTCGAGGACTGGTACTGGCTCGACAACGATTGGAACGACAACTACCGGGTTCTCCGTCGCAAGTCTTC
>CAZQLV010000113.1:0-3305 GCA_964594385.1 uncultured Gammaproteobacteria bacterium
TTGAATCATCCTGTGATGATACTTCTGTAGCTTTGTTGGATAGCTCCAAACAAGGCCATATTGTTTTATCCGAAAAAACTATTTCCCAGATTGATATTCACAAAAAATATGGCGGCGTGGTGCCGGAAATCGCCGGCCGTATGCATGCCGAAAAAATTGTACCGCTTATCGAAGCAGTACTCGAAAACCAACCAAAACCAGACGCGCTGGCCGTCACTGCTGGCCCAGGTCTTATTACCGGACTGCTGGTTGGTGTCGAAGCGGCACGGACATTGTCTTATGTGACCGGTTTGCCAATGGTTGCTACCAACCATCTTGAAGGACATATTTATTCTACTCAAATTAAAAATTCTGATAGGACTGCTCCCGAATTAAAATTTCCCGCGCTCTGTTTAATCGTCAGTGGCGGACATACGGAATTAATCCTGATGAAAGACCATGGTAAATACAAATTATTGGGAGCAACGATAGACGATGCAGCTGGAGAATGTTTTGATAAAGGCGCAAAACTAATTGGGCTTCCCTACCCCGGTGGTCCGCAAATTTCTAAACTAGCTTTAGAGGGAAACACCAAAGCCATAAATTTTCCACGACCAATGATAAATAGTAAAGACTATAATTTTAGTTTTTCCGGACTAAAAACTTCGGCGCTATATTGGTTACGAGATCATAAAGATTTTAATATTAACGACTTCTGCGCCAGTTTTGAACAAGCAATTATTGATGTGCTTGTCACAAAAACTATGAATGCGGCCAAAGAATATAAACCAAAAACTATTATTTTGGGTGGGGGTGTTAGCGCCAATAAAAAACTACGCGACACTTTGCAAACCGAAATAAATAAAAATTTTCCCGGCACAAGCTTCCAGCTTCCGGAATTAAAATATGCAATGGATAATGGCGCGATGATTGCGGTCGCCGGTTATCACCATGCGCTTAAAACAGATTTTACTTCTTGGAAAAAAATAACAGCCGATCCAAATTGGCGATTGGCTAAATAACCGCCGCTAATTCTTTTTTTAATTCTTCGGAATCAGTAACTGTATAAGAAGTTTTTATATTTTTATTTTCAACTTTTAATATTACCTGCATATCGCCCGGAAATTTACTTAAAATACTTTTTATAGTATCGCCTTTGGATTTTATTTGTTCTGCAGTAACTATAATTTCAAAAACATTATCTAAAATTTCTATCGGGGGTGGGTTTAATTTAGCATCATAACTTTTGCTCATCGACATTTGTTTGGTAAGAAGCAGCGCGTTTTCGGGCGTAAGCACATAAGCCTTTTCTACAAACAATTTATCGTCCCCTTCTTCTTCCGAAGTGCGGCCGATCACACACACCGGCCGGCCTTCCACCCAAACATCTTTGGTAGTTTCATATGTTTTTGGAAAAACCAATAATTCCAAACTGCTGGTGGTATCTAACAGTGTAGCAAACATCATGGCCTTACCGCTGCGGGTAATTTTTTTCTTGGTTGAGTCTAACATGCCGCCCACTACAACCCAACTATTGCGCGGCTGACTGGATAAATCTTTGAGCGGTGTCAGCGCGCTTTTCATTATTTCTTGATACCGACTAAACGGATGCGATGTCACATACAGGCCTAATAATTCTTTTTCCCAGGTAAGTTTTTCCGTTTCAGTCGCATTGGGCTCGTCAACCAATTTGAGCTTGGAAGACATATCAATATTTGTCCCGGAAAACAACGAGTTTTGCGTTACTAAATTATTTTCACGAATTTGTTTTACAAAAGACAAAATATTCTCTATGTTGCCATGCAAAAATCCGCGGTCATGGCCAAAACTGTCCAAGGCTCCGCATTTAATTAGACTTTCCAAAGATTTTTTATTTAAATCTTTATGGCCAACTCGAGTCAAAAAGCTCTGCAGATCTGCATACTTTCCATTTTCTTTGCGTTCGCGATAAATAGCTTCGGCAATATTTTCACCCAAATTTTTAATACCGTTTAAACCAAAGCGAATGTGGGCTGGCATGCCCTCTTTTTCCGGAATCATCGCAAAACTTTTAAAGCTTTCATTAATATCCGGCGGCAACACTTTTACACCCATGCGTTCGCACTCATGAATAATTTCGGGCACTTTATCTATGTCTCCACTTTCGGCAATCAGTACCGCAGTCATATATTGCACCGGAAAATTAGCCTTAAGATATGCTGTCTGATACGCCGCCACCGCATAACTGGCTGCATGCGCTTTATTAAAACCATAGGCCGCAAACGGCTCAATGCGTTCCCACAGCTTATCTATGGTTTCGGATGATAATTTGCCGAATTCTTTGGCGCCTTTAAAAAATTTTTCTTTCTGCTTGGCCATTTCTTCGGGAATTTTTTTACCCATGGCTTTGCGGAATTTATCCGCTTCCTCCCAATTGTAGCCGGCCAAATGTATAGCGGTTAAAAGCACATCGTCCTGATAGACAATTAACCCAAGCGACTGGTCCAAATAATCTTTCATGCGCGGATCTTCGTACTCTATTAATTCCGGATGATTTTTTCTTTGAATATAACTAGGAATAGAATCCATTGGCCCCGGACGAAACAGCGCCACCATCGCCATGATATCAAAGATCGAGCTGGGTTTTAGTTCTTTGAGATATCTAGTCATTCCTGAGCTAGACAACTGAAACACGCCCACGGTTTCGCCGCGTGCCAACATTTCGTAAGTTTTTTGATCATTCCATGGATACAAATTATATACATTTATTTTTTGACCGGTAGTTTTTTCAATAATTTCAATCGCATTACCCAAAATAGATAAGTTGCGGATACCCAAAAAGTCCATTTTTAAAACTCCGGCGGCTTCTACCGAATGCATTTCATATTGAGTAACAGTTTTGTCCCCGCCGGTTTCCAACTGCACTGGCGTAAAATCGGTAAGCGGTGTGGGCGAAATCACTACGCCCGCAGCGTGAATAGAAGTATGGCGCGCACAGCCTTCGACTTTGCGGGCTAAATCTAAAAGCCTTCTGGCCTCAGGGTTTTTATCATAAAGTTTTTTTAATTCCGGTTCCAAATCCAATGCTTTGGTCAACGTCATCTGAAAACCTTGCGCGCCAAACGGAATTAACTTTGCCACCTGATCGCAAAAAGAATATGAATATCCAAGTGCTCGACCCACATCACGTATCGCGCCTCTAGCCATCATCGTACCAAACGTAATAATCTGCGCGACTTTGTCTGCTCCATATTTTTTGGTTACATAAGCAATCATTTCGTCGCGTTTGTCGTCGGCAAAATCACCATCAATATCGGGAGGGCTTGGACGAAATGGATTCAAAAAAC
>CAZQLV010000114.1:0-3282 GCA_964594385.1 uncultured Gammaproteobacteria bacterium
CCCGCTTGTGGCGGGAATGACAGGGAAGTTTTTTTGTTGATATTTTAATTTTAATATGTATATTGTATCTTATTTATCCCCAGTTATCAACTGGCCTATACACTTAAGTTCCGGTTTTTGATATAATTTAGTTGTAGTTAGTTTTGGCCTTAAATTCGTTGTTATGTTTGGTTTTCTAAAAAAACAAAAATCGTATCTCGGTATTGATATTGGTTCCGGCGGAATGAAAGTAGTAGAATTGCGTTTGGAAAAAAAGAGGCCGGTTTTGTTTACCTATGGCCTTACTGCCGCCAAACAAGATATACATAAATTTAAAAGCACAGAAGACCAGACTATCGCCAATTTGCTTAAATCGGAAGAAAAAAAATCAGAAGCCCCTGCAGATGATCAGTTTAGCGACGCGCAGGTAGAAAAATATAGCGATACCATCAAAAATCTTTGCAAAGTTTCTCGCATTGTTTCCAAAACCGCAGTTGTCAGCCTGCCGGTTTCTTCGGTTTTTCACGCGGTCGTAACACTGCCTATGGTAAAAAAAGAAGAGCTTGATCATTTGGTCAAAGCCGAAGTAAGAAAGTTATTGCCTATGGCGCTAGAAGAAATGGCTTTGGATTTTCAGGTATTAAATGGTTCGGCTACCGACAAAAATCAACGGGTGCTAGTTAACGCGGTGCCGCACAAACTAATTGAATTTTATTCCAAAGTTTTTGGTCGCGCCGGTTTGACTTTAGAAGCTTTGGAACCAGAGTCCACGGCCCTCACGCGTTGTCTAATCGGACGAGACCAAGCTGTGGCCATGATTATAGATATTGGCTCGGAAAGAACAAATTTTTTTATTCTTGATCAAGGTGTTCCTATTACTCATCAGAGTATAGAATCCGGCGGAGACAAAATAGATAGGATTTTGCAAAATATTATGGGTATTGATGCGAGTTTGATAGAAAGAGTTAAATATGATTTATTTGAATTTTTGCCGACAAATCAAAATAGTATGTTAAGTGGACAAAAATGGCTTGACATTTTATTACCGGTCATAGATCCTATAGTAAAAGAAATTGATGTTAGTCTAGAAACATATTTGCGCCAAACCGGCAACGAAGGCAAGCGTCCGGAAAAAATAATTTTAACGGGCGGCATGGCCCTCACACCATTTTTGACCAAATATATTGAAGAAAGTTTTAAAATTAAATGTTATGTCGGAGATGCTTGGGCCCGAGTGGTGTACCAAGATGGGTTAAAACCAATTTTGCGCCAAATCGGTCCGCGGATGTCGGTAGCAATTGGTTTGGCTTTGCGTAATATGATATAATGCTTATAAGTTATTTAATTCATTTGTTTTTATGCCTCAAGACAAACAAGCGCATATTCTGATCGTGGAGGACGATCTTTTTTTAGCGGAAATTTATCAGAAAAAATTTGAAATGGAAGGGTTTAAGGTCAGCATGGCCAACAATGGCGAAAAAGCAATTATAGATATAAAGAAAAAAATGCCGGATTTAGTGCTGCTGGATATTTTGTTGCCAAAATTAGATGGCTTTTCGGTGTTAGAAGCGGTGAAGGCCGATAAAGACGTAAAAGATATTCCAATAATTTTGTTGACGAATTTGGGTCAACAAGACGATGTGCAGAGAGGCCTAGAAAAAGGCGCGGCCGACTATTTAATTAAAACCCATTTCAAACCTTCCGAGGTTGTGGATAAAGTCAGAAAGATTTTACACCTTTAAGTGTGGTATAATAATTACTATTATTACACAAGCTTCGTTTATTTATTTGAGTGATATATGTTCTATAATAGAAAGGGGGTGAGAATATGAAGAAAATGAATGAAAAAGGTTTTACCTTGATTGAATTGTTGGTTGTAATCGCTATTATCGGTTTGTTATCAACCTTAGCCGTAGTATCTTTAGGAAACGCCAGACAAAAGGCTCGCGATGCCCGACGTCTTTCCGACCTAAAACAATTACAAACAGCTTTGGAGCTTTACTATACCGATCAAACAGCATACCCAGCCGGTTCTGCTATTACTTTGGGAGATTCAGCGCACGCTTGTCTTAATGCCGCTAATGGTTTTACCACTACAGGTTGCCCATCCGCCTATATGGGACAAGTTCCATCTGATCCATTGGCAGCTCAAAGTTATGTGTATACCGCTGCGTCTAGCTCATATACCGTAACTGCAACTCTAGAAACCAATATGAACGGTTTAAGTGGCGGCATAACTCTCAGCCCATCCGGCATTGCCGACTAATCGTTTTAAATTTAGTTTAAAGCAAGGGATCCCGACTCAGTTGGGATCTTTTGTTTTTATAGCTTTGTGGTACTATATATGCTATAGCATATAGCTTATAGCAGGTGGCAAATAAACATCTGCAATGGGCTATCTGCCATAAACAGAATATGTATAGCCTTCTTTTTTTGGATAATTTATTGTATGTAATTATTTTTTTGTTTGGCCTGTCTTTGGGGAGTTTCTTAAATGCCTGGGCTTGGCGAATTCGGGAAAATTTTACGATTATAAACGGCCGTAGCATGTGTCCGCACTGTCGAAGGCAATTAGCCTGGTATGAAAATATTCCGGTAGTAAGTTTTTTGGTTCTCAGAGGCAAATGTCGGACTTGTAAAAATTCCATACCGCCCCATTATATTTTTGTGGAAGTGATTACGGCTTTGGTTTTTGTTTTGGTATCCTGGCAAAATTTCCACAATCCGGCTATTAGCTATTTGCATTTTGTTAGAGATATAATTTTTTCCGTTTTGCTTATTTTAATTTTTGTTTACGATCTTCTCTATCAAGAAATCTTGCCGGAAATTGTTTGGTGCGGAGTTTTTATCGGGTTATTTTGTAATTTTTTCTTAGGCATTACCATTACTTCCATGCTCCTAGGCGCAATGGTTGTGGGTGGATTTTTTTTATTGCAATTTGTAATTTCGCGCGGCCGCTGGATTGGCGGTGGCGATGTGCGGTTAGGTTTTATGATGGGGATTTGGCTCGGCTGGCCCCAGGCTGTCGCTGCTTTATTGATCGCGTATAGTATAGGATGTATAGGCAGTCTATTTTTATTAGCCACCAAAAGCAAAACTCTCGAATCTACCACTCCGTTTGGCACCTACCTATCTATCGGCACGCTCGTCTGTATTTTGTGGGGAGAGCGGATTGTGGGTTGGTATATGCGGTTTTTACGATAATTTATATGTCTGTATCAAAAGAATTGCAATCTAGGGTAGAAAAACTTCGTGCGCAGGTTGACGATTTACGTTATCGTTATCATGTGCTTAACGATCCGC
>CAZQLV010000115.1:0-3276 GCA_964594385.1 uncultured Gammaproteobacteria bacterium
AATCCAATAGAAGAGGACGAAAATTGGGTTGACGAGCCGAGTAACTTCGTCATATAACAGCCGGCGCTCCTATATGACTACGCCTAGTGAATGACACCACGGTTCGGCTACTAGGTGTTGCCGGCGTGATGGGTAAATGGGTATTAAGCCATTACCGGAGCGAAGTTGAAGCTAAAAGCTTGCGCTATAGCTGACTTTGCTTTTGATAACAAGTTTGCACTTATTATGTTGCCCTTTGTGATTAACGAGGATCAGAGCTTCCTCGGTATGCCAGTGTAGCCAGCAGCCTCTATCGAAGCCCGGCACCCCCTTTAATTTTTTCGCGCTCTATCTAACTCTCTTTTTAGTTCGCGATTTTTGATTGATTCTCTTTTGTCGTATAATTTTTTTCCTCTAGCTATAGCGACTTCTATCTTTATCAATCGTCCCTTAGTATACACGGATAAAGGCAAAATTGTCAAGCCCTTTTCCTGGGATTTTGCTTGTAAATAAGCGATTTGTTTTTTGCGAATTAATAATTGGCGAGAATGGGTCGGGTCATAGTCGGGCAGGGGACCGGCAGCTTTGTATTTATTTATATGCATGTTAGTCACGTAAGCTTCATTGTTGTGGAAAGTCACAAACGAGCCTTTTAGGTTAATTTGGCCCATTTTAGCAGATTTTACTTCTTGCCCGGTCAATTTCAAACCAGCCTCGAGTTTTTCCAGGATTTCGTAGTCAAATAGGGCTTTTTTGTTCTCGGCAAGGGACATAGTTTTCTAATTTTAGCAGAAATCGTTAGCTTTGACAACCAGCATTTTTTATGTTAATTTATTCTATCCGCTAAATTGGCGGCATGCTTATCAAAACTATCATAGGAGGAGGATAATGCCTGGAAGCGTTGTAACAATTTCAACATGGTCTCGCATTGTAGATAGTGCAATTACTCGCATCAAAGATGAGTTTGTTGGGTGGATGGGGGACAGCTTTAAATTGCCTAAGGAGTGCCCTGAAATAGATAAGAAGTCGCTCCCTGAAACAGGTGTGCACGTTTACACACTTTATCTCTATAGAACCAATTTTTGGCGGGTGCGTACTCCTTTCCGGAATGTGTTGCGTATAACAGATTTTGGAGAGAGCAAGGATGCAATTTATAGGATAAATAATGGTATTTTTGTGGAAGCAAACTATATCATTCCGTATGATGGTCTAGAACCATTGAAGTGTGAGCTGTTTTGGGATCACCCCCGTTTGCGCCAAATTGTTCGGCATGTTCTTGAACCATTGGCAAAGGAGCTTGGGTATAAGAGTGTTGACTATGTAGATGTATCTGATGATAGATCTGCCTGGTATCCGGATGAGTACAGGGAATTGCCTCAAGCACGCTTACTGGGAAAATGAATTTGATGGCTCAAACATTTGCAGGGATTATTTCATGATATAATGTATAAGCATAAATAATCCCTCTTTCAATTATCAGCTGTATCCTAAAAGATAGAGCTGATTGAGAAAACGGTTCAAAGCCTGGAATACAGGCTGAGGCCTTTCAAAATAACGTTGTTTCACAACCCAGGGAGGATCAGATGTACACCGAAGACAAGCCTCCGGAAAGCCCACTTACTCGTTGGAGTAATAATATTGCCGTTGGCATCACGCTTTTCTCTATGGTTTATTTGCTCTTGTTGTGCTTCCACAGCGAAGCCGCTTATTACCCGGATAAAATTCTTAGCGGATTTGCCAGCAATACGTCCAATCTTTTGAGTGCTCTCAAGTAGTCCCCAAAAAAGAAGAAAGAAAAAATCTTATGTGGAACAGAAGGCTAAGAATTGCCATCACCATTATATTTGCCGGATTTACTTTTTTCTCCAAATGGGTTTGAAGTCCACGCTCTTTCATCTCATCAACCTTCAGCGTGTTCACCCTCGGAATAAACCCCGGGGGCAATTTTTTAAAAGGTTTGCTTTTTCTCTAAAAAAGAGGTAGAATAGCCAAAATATAACTATGTTCAAATCAATATCTTTTCACCCAAAATTAGCGGCCGCGCTGGATTTGTTTATTAATATAATAATGTTGTTGTGGGTAAAACACTTTAATTCTTGGTGGATGGTCGGAATCTGGCTCGCGATCAGGGTTGCAATTTGGGCGGCGTTTATGTGGATGGTCTATTATCCTAAAGAAATGAGCCGCTGGAAACATTTGCTATCACTGGTAGTAATGACTATAGGCGCCATGGCCTTTTTATTGTTTATAGAATGGGATGTGGCTTGGTATTTGTTCGGCGCATTTTTTGCCTTTCTTTCTTTTTTCAGTTTTTGGTTATTGCCCGCGTCCAATGTTAGCTTGTCGGTATTTTTAAAACCGCATTTACGCTGGCGTTTTATCATGGCTATTATTGGTTTGGCCGGCATCTTTGAAGGAACGCAAGCGATAATTTCTTTTCAGATTGTGCCAAGTGTGAGTTATTGGGTTTGGTTAGTACTCGCAGCCCTGGCGGCAGCTGTATTTGCCGGTTGGTGGTGGTGGGAATACGGCGCTCCCATAAATAAGCGTTTTTGGGTTTGGGTGGGCGCGTGGTTTATGCTGATGTTGGAATTATTATGGGTTATCAATCTTTTGCCGCTTGGTTATTTGGCTAGCAGTCTGGTTCTTATCTGGTGCTGGTATGTGGTTTGGTTGCTGGTTAGGTTTAATTTAAGCCCCGAAGGAATACATTGGAAAAAACAAATCGTATTTTTAGGTGTTAATACATTTTTATTTATAACTTTTTTAATTTTTATTGTTCGTTGGAAATAATTAAATTTTTATGCCGCCTCCTCATCTACCACCCAAAACAAGCAATATTGAAAATCATCGCCTTTGGCAAAGGCTTAAATTATTGTTGGTCATAGTTGTGTTTAGCGTCATCGCCGGCGCTAGCGGAGCATCCATGATGTTGGGGTGGATATGGCCAAAATTTGCCGATGGCGACACCTGGATAGCTTCTTACAATCGTCCGGCTATCTCTCAAGCTCAGCTAGAAACTCGTGTCCGTGAGGAAGCCTCGGCGAGAGTGGTGGAGGTTTATAGAGGCCCAACCAATGTAGCTTCTGTAAATTATTTTAATAAAAAAATTGGAGATGGAATTATGCTTAGTTCCGACGGCTGGTTAGCGCTCTATCAGCCTCACTATGATGGTAATTACAAAAATATATATGTAGCCGTTGAAGGTGGAGATATTTTTCAACCGGAAGATGCGCGTTGGGATAAATATTCTGGTATTCTTTATTTAAAAATTAAAAACGAACAATTTAAAGTCGT
>CAZQLV010000116.1:0-3265 GCA_964594385.1 uncultured Gammaproteobacteria bacterium
ATCGGTTTGTATGCTTTGGTGCAAAGAAGCGTGGCGTTAATTTTCGGTTCACAAAAGCGGGCAAGCGGCTCTTTTTGGAAACAAAAAATAGAATTAGGAAAGGGGTTAGAAAATTTAAAACAGCAGTTTTGATTATGCCCGAGCAAGAAGTTTACATTTTAGGATTGTCATTTGATTACCACGACTCCGCCGCCGCCTTGATAAAGGATGGCCGGGTTGTGGCTGCCGCTCAAGAAGAAAGATTCACCAGAGAAAAACAGGATTCAGAACTCCCCATAAACGCTATTAAATACTGCCTGGAATTTGCCGGGATTTCTGCCGACCGTTTAAATTTTGTAGTATTTTATGAAAAGCCGTTTATAAAATTTGAACGGCTAATGAAAACATATATCAGTACTTGGCCCAGAGGATTTATTTCATTTGTAAAAGCTATGCTCACGTTTTTAAAAACAAAATTGTGGGTTGAAGGCAGAATAAGAAAAGCTTTAGGTGGTTATAAGGGCGAGGTGCTTTTTACTCAGCATCATTATTCTCATGCGGCCAGCGCATATTTCTGCTCTGATTTTGCCGAAGCATTAGTGGTGACGATGGACGGTGTGGGCGAATTTGATACCACCACTTTTGGTTATGGGAAAGGCAATCAGCTGCAGCTAACCCATGCCATAGAATTTCCTCATTCTTTAGGATTGTTTTATTCCGCCCTTACTTATTACCTTGGTTTTAAAGTGAACAGCGCCGAATATAAAGTTATGGGACTGGCTCCTTATGGCGATCCGAATAAATATTACGACAAGTTTAAAGAATTGATGGAGATTAAAGACAACGGAAGTATTAATTTAAACATGAAATATTTTTCGTACGAATACGGGTTGCGCATGACAAATAAAAAATTTAACGAATTGTTTGGTGGTCCGGCCAGAAAACCGGAATCGCCATTAACTCAAAAAGAAAAAGACATTGCCGCGGCTTTGCAAAAAATTCTCAACGAAATTGTTTTGAAGATAATTGATTATGCGAGGTCTGTTCATCCATCAAAGAATCTTTGTTTGGCCGGAGGCGTTGCCTTAAATTGCGTAACCAACGGCAAGATTTTGGAAAAAAATTGGTTTGAAAATATTTATATTCAGCCTGCGGCCGGGGACGCGGGCGGCGCGTTGGGGGCGGCTTTATTTGTTTATTTTAACGGGTTGGGCAATACCTATCCTTTGCCAGAAGGCAGAGTGATGGAAACTGTTTATTTGGGTCCAGAATATAATGACGCGGAAATTGAGACTTTTTTAAATAAAGAAGTGGGAGTTGTTTACACAAAATTATCCGGGGATGAAGTTATTGATAAAGCTTCTGATTTGATTACTGGTAACAACGTTATCGGTTTTTTTGGCGGGCGCATGGAGTTTGGCCCGCGTTCTTTGGGCAATCGTTCCATTATCGCCGACGCGCGCAACAAAGAAAATTGGCAAAAAGTAAATTTAAAAATAAAATTTAGAGAGAGCTTCAGGCCTTTCGCGCCTACGGTTTTAGAAGACAAACTGTCAGAATGTTTTGATATCAAAGTTCCTAGTCCGCATATGTTGCTGGTCGCTCCGGTAAAAAGAACCGATGTCCCGGCTATAACTCACGTAGATAATTCGGCTCGTATTCAGTCTATAAATAGAGAGCAAAACCCGAGGTACTACGATATTATCAAAGCTTTTTACGATAAAACCGGCTGCCCGATAATAATCAATACATCATTTAATGTCCGGGGCGAGCCGATTGTGATGTCGCCGAAGGATGCCTTTAATACTTTTTTAAACACCTTTATGGATTATTTATTTTTGGGCAATTTTCTTATTTCAAAAAAAGACAACGAACATCTGGTTGATAAGGAGAAAATGGTCGAGTATCTGGGTAAATTTAAACTGGATTAATTGACGGTTGTTTAATTTGTGGTATTATATTAGTAATATTTTAAAAATTTAAGCATATAAGTGTGAATGAAAGAAAAAAAAATATACTAACATTAACAGTAGCAATCCTTGTTTCTCTGGTGGTCATAGAGGGAATGCTGCGTATGTTTGAAAAGGTAAATTCCTTTCAACTTACAACAGTCAGCAAAGAAGGAATGATTATTTATAAACCCAATCTGGATAGATATAATTTTACAAATGAAACCGGTAAAACGGTCCACGTTAAAATTAATAGCCTGGGTTTTAATAGTGAAAATTTTAACGAAGCCAAAGCCAGTGGTACTATACGCATAGCGGTTTTGGGGGATTCGTTTACCGCGGCAATCGGAGTTGATTATGATAAAAATTACTCATATTTGTTAACAAAAAAAATTCAGGATTTAATTGCTGCTAATCCTAGTTCGACTTATAATAAAGTTGAAGTGTTAAATTTTGGCATAGAGGCGATGAGTACAGTTGATGAGATGAAATATTACAGCTTGTATGTACAGAAATATCACCCCGATGCGGTGGTGTTAAGTTTTTATTTTGGCAACGACTTGGATGAAAACAGCCGATATTATTCATACAAGGATGCCATGCTGGATTCAAAAGATAAATGGGACGCTGTTCCTCAATTTTTAGCGGTACAATATTCTAATTTTGCTCAACGCAAAATTAGAATATATAGCATGTTTGCTATTGTAAGATTTGCCAATCGAGTGGTAAGAAGCAGCGCGTTTCTGAATAACCTTGCCATTAAGATCGGGTTGTATCCTTCGCCGACCAAAGATAAGAGCCTATATGACCTCGGCATACCCGGTGATGAGTATTATTATCTTGATCCATTGGATCCAGAACGTGAGCAGTATGTAAAATTTAGCTCCGACCTTTTAAATAATTTTAAAAAACAATTAGATCGAGATGGGGTTAGATTCGCGCTTTGGCTTTTGCCCCACGGCAGGACTATTACCGCCGACTTATGGAATGCGCATAAAAGCCAATATCCTAAGATTAAAGATTATAATTTTAACCCCAAAGGATTGGAAGACAGATTGACTGCAAGTTTAGATCCATCTATCAAAGTTTTTAATTTACGCCCAATAATGGAGCAGCAGATGTTGGAAAATAAAAATATGTTTATGGAAGGGGCGGGGGAGGGCCATTTTAATGAATATGGTCATGCGGTGACGGCCGATGTATTGGCTCCTTTTATTTTTAATTCGGTAGTCAAATAATTTATTTCCTCACTCATTTCGTATATGAATAACGCAATAAGCATGCTAAAACAGTTGTGGAGTTTTTTAAAGGTAAGAAAAAAGTGGTGGCTGGCGCCA
>CAZQLV010000117.1:0-3249 GCA_964594385.1 uncultured Gammaproteobacteria bacterium
ATGATGAAATTGAAATATATTATTTTGATTCTAATACAAAATCTCGCCAAATATTAAATGATGATATTATTTTCCTAAATTTAAACAATAAAGAAACAATTACAATTAAGAAAAAAGAATGGTAAAATACAAATTTATAATTCAATCAATCATTTACAATAGTTATATGCAATTTATTTGATTTAAAACACATTTTAAACACCAAAAAATAAACAGTTACTTTTTTTAAAAAAATCCACTCAGTTTATAACTGGGTGGAGCGTACTACTTAACAATGAAATACCATATTTTAATTCCGGCTGTCGGATCAACATCTTCAATCCAAACCTCGCCAACCTTCGTATTATCTTTATCACCAAAACAAATAACACTTCTTATCAGCGAACCACTAGGTCCCTCATCACGAAAAATTGGGGGTTGTGAGAAAAGCTCAAATGCTTCTTTTGGGTTGCGTGGCAACTGATGAGGCGCCAGACTATTAAGTTTTTCATACCGCACAAAACTATTTGGCGCTACTTCTATTGCCGGGTCTGGCAGATGCAAAAGCAAACGTCCTGGCAACAGGTGGTTAGTATGACAAAACGACTCCTCGGTAATAATCTTTCTATCAACCTCTACTTGAGCGGTCTGCAGGTTGGAAACAATTAGCGATATAACTTGCCGAGAAGGACCATGTACAACCACATAGTGCGTGGTTACAGAAACGGGTTGCATTGTCAGCCAATACTCGGCTTCTTCCAAAGTAAGTGCCAACGAAGCCCGACAGTGCGGAACCTGCTTGGGCCAACCGGGTTGCGCTAGCGGATAAAGAGCAGTGTTAAGAATACCAATACCGGAGGCATTAAAACTTCCAGCCAATCCCGGCAACATGCCCGGGTATGTACAACACACAAGTTGCGGAAAACCATCAAAAGTCACCTTAAGGATAACCATCTTACCCAGGTAATGCTTTTCATAATCTTCACTATGCACCAACATCCAGCTGCTGTCTGGCTGACGCACCACAAGCGTGGAGCATTTTTCGGGCGGGAGAATGCCGGTCTCGGATGAAACTTCTTCTGTAAAGGAAGTTACCGCAATAACTTTATCACTAACACCTGCGCCTCTGGCTTGCGCGCGAAGATATTCTCCACTCGGCTTCCATAGCTCTTCCCCTTTATACAAGTAAAACTGGGCGCGCCCATGAATAATATCTCTTCTTTTTTCTATTCTCTCTCCGCGGCCAATAGGGGTATGCTTGAGCAAATATTCCATACCTAGCTCATACACCTCGGGAATGTCGGGCCTACAAGTTTCACCTACCTGGAGGCCAATCTGCTCAAACGAGCCACTGGCTTTTATGTAACGCATTGGGTACTCCTAAGTACTACCTTTTAATGAGAACATAAAATTAAAGCTCTTGTCAATTTATAGTTGAAATTTAATTGATAAAATGATATATTGGGCTGGTTATAAAATCAGCAGGCCCCTATAGTTTAATGGATAGAATATCAGGCTTCGAACCTGAAGATGGGAGTTCGATTCTCTCTGGGGGCACCAGCCTTCGCTAAAGCTTCGGCTTGGCAAGCAAAAATATAACAAACAGCTCCGTACTTTGCGAAGGACGAAGTTGTTTGTTATAGATAAAAATTGTTGATACACTACACATAGCATGAATGGAGGCGGTCCATGACCCCACAAAACAAGGCGCTGTCAGTACGCAAGCGTAATGGACGGCCTACCTATAAAAAAGTTGTCTACGTAGACGGCTACAAAATAAGGCAGATGCTACCAGATCTAGATGTTATCTTCTGGCACAACCAACCCGGAATGATCGGATTAGAATTTATCCCTCCGGGAGAAATTTGGATAGATCATCGCTACATAGCAGAAACAGATTTTCTGCTACAGGTCTATCGAATTGAAACAATGCGACGTTTCGCGAAGACCTCAAACTACAAGCCGATTCGCGAGTACTTAAAAAAGAAACTTTGCGAACCTGGGTCTATTCCACCGTTCATTGAACGCGAGAGATACGACAAGGATAATGACCTAACAATTTGTTATGTCCGTGGAGATATAATTCGCCGCTTTTATGATCCGGCGTTTATCTTCGGGGGCCATGACCTGTATTATGATTTTATTCCGAAGCGTACAGTGTGGATAGATATTCGCCAGGATCCACACGAAATAAAATACACGCTTCTCCATGAAATCCGCGAACGAAAATGGATGGAAGCTGGTCGTGTCTATAACGACGCTCATGAACGCGCGATTAAAATCGAACGCATGGCCCGGGCACGCACAAATCTTCTCTGGCCAATTCGACATGATCAACATCTCGTATCAAAGAAATGGCCCATACTGGCTGTTGAACCGATTGCCGAAGAAAAAAGTACCAGTTGCGGACCAGCTAGTTTAAAAATGATCCTGAATTTTTTCGGACGCACTTACCGCGGCAAGCCATTTTCAGAAAAAATACTTGCTAAATTATGTGAGTGCAATGAAAATGGCACGGAGCATGCCAAACTTATCAAAGCCGCAAAGAATTGCGGGGCAAAAATATTTGCAAAAGAAAACGGAACGCTAGCAGAACTTCGCTACTTTGTTATGAAAGAACGCTTACCGGTGCTAGTTGGTTGGTGGAATGGTTCGGAACGAACTAACGAAGAAGTGCGCAATGACCACAACCTAGACGAAGGGCACTTCTCAGTGGTTGTGCATATTACTAGGACTGAGGTCTGGCTAGCCGACCCTTGGATCATAGATTCAAGTGACGAAAATAAAGGTACGGCAGGCATTCGTAAAATATCAATTAAACAATTCATGCGACACTCCAAAGAATCGCGACCTGAACTTTCCTGGTGTGATACTGACACCGAAGGTTACTTGCCAGTTGATCGCTGGTATATGGTCCTAAACTTTAAAGGAAAAACTTTCAGAATTCCCGGAGGTACTAACTACTAAAACCTATTATTTATACTTTTTTAGCCCTTGACTCAACTGTCTTGGGCTGATGTTTTTATAAAACGACTCATAAGCAGGCGAGATTGACCCCGATCTTCACGAAGGGACGGGATTGACAAAAGGCCAAAATAGGCGTATAATGGGTTATTACAGTTGTTATTTGCCCTAGATTGGCTATAAATACAGCCATTCTAGGGGAGGTAACAAGATGAAGACGTATGGAAGCCCTGACGGTTTTTTGGGTCTGTTCTTCGGAATATTTGCCATACTGATCCCCATCTGGATCATCCACCTGCTGGTGGG
>CAZQLV010000118.1:0-3174 GCA_964594385.1 uncultured Gammaproteobacteria bacterium
AATCTCCAGTGGAAGCTGCTCGTCGAGAATTTAATGAGGAGCTAGGAGTTCTTCTAGAGGATTATCAGTTTCGATTTTTGTTTGAACATGATTTTGCTGCGACAGAAGAAGAAAATAATCAGTCAATAAAACGCTCAGTATATTGCGTTGATATTCCTAATTTAGATGATCTAACCTTGTGGGAAGGGCGTGCTATTATCAATTGGAATCCACATGAACCAGTTCCAGATCTGGCCAACCCTCCGGCAAAACGTATTCTATTTAGGTATTGTTCTATAAAGTAATTATAAACATTTAATATGCCAAAAATAAAACAAGCTGTTATCTTGTGTGCCGGTTTGGGCACGCGTCTGCGCCCGCTTACCGATACGATGCCTAAGCCAATGATACCGCTACTTGGCAAGCCGCTACTGGAATGGAATATTGAGCAATTTAAAAAACATGGCGTGGCTGAATTTTTTATCAATCTTTATTATTTACCGGACGTGATCCGAGATTATTTTGGCGATGGTTCCAAGTGGAATGTAAAGATAAACTATTTTCAGGAAAAAGATATTTTGGGCACGGCCGGTGGAGTGAAAAATTTTGCCGGCATGCTTGATGAAAATTTTTTTCTGATCTATGGTGATATGTTAAGCCTAATGGATTATACCAAAATGGCGGAAGAATTTGCCAAATATTCGGATGCGATTGGTATGCAGAGAATGCAAAGAACAGATAATTATGCGGATGCAGATGTGGCCGAGCTGGCGCAGGATAATAGTTATGCAAAAATACATCCCAAACCGCACACCGAAATATATCCAAACGCTTATCGTATGAAGGGCGTGTTTATTTTAACAAAAGAAATTTTAGATCATATTCCGGCAAATACTTTTTATGAGCTCGGCAAGCAACTATTGCCGGAAGTGGTAAATCAGGGTAAAAAGTTTTATAGCTATGAATGCAAAGAATATACTAAGGGCATTGATACGATGGAAAAATATCAGGAGGTAGAGGAATATTTGAAGAAAAATGTTGTTTAAGTTTGGTTGTGTTCAGGTTGGTTGCGAGCAAAACTAGTTATAAAAAAATATGAACTTTTATTTTAAAAACAGCGCTATTGAAAGCCTGGCTAGTCGTTTTTCTCCCCCGATCCGTACTGTCATACCTATAGTTATAGAAGCTGGTTATGTTGCTCAGCAAGCTAATCGTGGCGCTAAAACTAAAACAGGCGATGGTTATCGTTCTATTGTCACTGAAGGTGATCAAAATTCGGAAGCGGTTTTGGTTCGTTCGTTACTTTCTGCCTTTCCTGAAGCACTTATTCTTTCAGAAGAAGATACTGACAACCAGAACATGCTTAGTAAAGATTGCCCCACGGGTTTAATGGAAGCAGAATTAGCTTTTATTATTGATCCCATTGACGGTACTGCGTCTTATGGATCTTATCTGGGGAACTGGTGCGTTTCTGTGGGAATGATGATGCGCGGTAAGCTTATTGGCGGAGTAGTTTATGCTCCCGATTTGAACGGTGGGATGTTGCTAGTTTCAGAAGAAAGAATTGGCGCTGTTGTCGCGGAAAATTGTCTGCTTAATGATTGCCGAGTGACAAATCTTGATTTATTTATTACTCCAACTGCGGCTAAAAATTCCGTAGTCTTTCGCGGGGTAGATTCAGATCTTTACGCACCGATAGGTGAGCTATTTAGCAGAAATATTGCTCCTATGATCCGAGTGACAGGTATTACTAATTCTGGTATTCTTGGTCTGGCGCAAGTTGCTTGTGGCCGTTTGACAGCCGTTATTCAGATGCCACAAAGGTCATGGGATTGGGCCGGAGCATATCGTGCCGTGTTAGCAACTGGGCGAATTTTTTCATTTTTTCGGTTGACGCCTGATCCAACAGCTTCAAATTCAGCTATTTTAGTGGAAGTTGGGGAAAATATCTATGATTTTGATGCGTTTCGTTATGAAAAAAAATATCGTTTGGGGTATGTTGCGGGTGAGCCCGATATGGTGAGACGATTGATTAAATTTTTGCCCCGCAAAGGACTTTCTCTTGAGAACCCGGAGACGATTTTTGAAGTTTGGGAGTAGGACAATTTTTTCTTTTTATAAATAATGAGGCTGTTTCCACATATAATTTTATTATTGACATCTTAAACAAAAAAAGGTAAGGTTAGTATGATAAAAATAGTAAGAAAAACAAGCTTTTATTTACTCATTCATTTCGTATATAGGGGCTAAAGCCCGTATAAACTCATTCACTCGGAACAAATTAAACACATTTAATTTGTTCTCTCACTCATTTCGTTATATGGACTAAAGCCCATATATACTCATTCACTCGGAAATAAATAAGCAAGCTTTTATTTACTCATTCATTTCGTATATGAAAATATTTATCGACAGCGCGGATATTAAGGAGATTGAAAAATACGTAAGTTGGGGAATTTGCGATGGTGTGACCACCAACCCAAGTATTTGTTTAAAATCAGGAGTGACCGGCGGAGAAGAGGGAATGAAGCAAAGATTAATTGAAATTGCTAAATTAATTACCCCCCAGCCTCTGAGTGTAGAGGTTACAACCGATAACCTGGAACAAATTCTTGATCAAGCTAGAAAATATAATACTTGGGCAGAAAACATTACTGTAAAAGTAACGATTACGGATCGTAATGGCAACTCCCTATTGCCAGCCATTTATAGACTGGTCAGCGAAGGTATTTCGGTAAATGTGACCGCGATGATGACTTTTAATCAGGCGATTTTAGCTGCCAAAGCCATAAATGCTGGTCTGGCCAAGACTACTATTAGAAGAATTCATAATATTAGTATTTTTGCGGGTAGAATTTCGGAAGAGCATGGTGTGGAACAGGCGCAAAAAGCCCTTAAAGATGTCAGGCAGTGGTTAGATTTTCATAATTATAAAAATATTGAAATTATTGTTGGCTCGGTAAGAAGTCCGGAAAATGTTGATTTATGGAGTAAGAGCGGCGCGCATATTTTGACTATTCCTCCGGAGGTAATTGCCAAGTGTTTAATGTCAGCCCGCACCAAAGAAACTGTAGTGCAGTTTTTAAATGATGCCAGCAAAGCAATGCAACAATTGTAATTTACTATGAATAATGGCGCTCAAACAATTTCCGCTTGTCTGGTAGTTTATAATGAAGAAAAAGTTATTAGACAATG
>CAZQLV010000119.1:0-3150 GCA_964594385.1 uncultured Gammaproteobacteria bacterium
AAATCCATTTGGATTTTAATTGCTAAACCAGAAATCGGCCCGGGATTATTCATTACTCGCCTAATCATTTCCTGCCCGCGAGTTTTATATTTATATTCTGTATCCGCGCTAGTAAAACCGCCTTTCTTGCCGGTAACTTTTGCCCAAGCTTTTTCAAATTTATCCATAAGCGACTCGGAGAATCGGGAATGTTTTGGCAATACAGATAAAGACTCTAAAACTTCATGGACCGCCTGTCCCAAAGCTAGAGCCGGAGCCATTAATTTTATTTTATGGTTTGTTTTAGGGTCGCGATAAACATTTTTGAGATAGTAGGCGCGCGGGCAACGCAAAAAATCGCTTATGGATGTATGCGAAACCCAAGTGGCTGTATACTTATCTGGCATAATTTAATCTTTACGCATCCAAAACTTGATTGAGGGCATCCTCTTCATCGTAGCCTTCATCTTGCAATTTTTCTAATTTTTTTGCTTGACCCTCATCCAAATCAAATTCATCCATTAGGTCATGAACGACTTTTTCTAAATCTTCATCATCTATTTTTTTATCTTCATCGTCATCTTGTTGTGGCATAGTATTTAAAATTGAAAAATAATGCTTTCCTTATAATTCTACCTCAACAAAAAATTTATGACAAGAACAAACTTAACTAGTTATCCCACTTAAAACCATTCCCGTAGCTTCCCCATTCAGCTACCTTTTCAAATTGCGGACGACGCAATTCCAAAAAATTGATAATGCCTTGCGGAGATAAATCATATTTTTCTAACACCACACCGCTAATTGGCTCTTCCGAATATGGCCGGGTAACCGTCACCATTACCGGATCTTTTTTGCCAATAGCATAGGCTAATTTTACCAGAACTTCTCCTCCCACTTGTTTTACCGCGTCCACCGCGATTTTTCTGGCCATATAGGCGCCGCTACGATCTACCTTGGTGCCATCCTTACCCGAATAGGCGCCACCGCCAACTGGTACCTGTGGCCCATAGGCATCGCAAATAATTTTACGGCCGGTAAGCCCGGTGTCGGCATCAAAACCGCCAATACCCCAATCTCCCGCCGGGTTAGCATAAATAGACAATTCACAATCCACATCTTTGCCTTTCAGCCAATCAAAAATAATATCACGGAGCTCGGCAGATTTTGCTTTATGGAAACTGGCAACTACACTGCAAATTTTTCCGTCACGTAAAGTCACCTGTGTTTTTCCGTCATTAGGAAACTGCGCATAAATTAATTTATTTAAACTACGCGCCAAATATAATTCCTGCGGCACAAATTCTTCATTTGCATCACATGCATAACCCACCATAATACCCTGATCGCCAGCGCCGCCAGTATCAACACCCTGCGCAATCTCCGGACTTTGCTTGATAATATTTGTACTTACCTGATACTGCTCGCCGGCTACACGTTTGGTTATTTGAACAGGGTCTATATTTGCACTGGTTGTTAGCTCACCCATAATTGTAATGAGCCCATGCCCACCCATACTTTCTATGGCTACTCGACTATACTGGTCCTGCTCCAAACAAGCGTCTAATATTGCATCAGAAATCCGATCACAAATTTTATCCGGATGCTTTGGAGAAACTGATTCGGCTGTTTTTAACATAAAAAAATAATTACATAATAAAAAAATCCCTTGCGGGAAAGAAAATCGACCTTTATCTTTCCCTTACGCCCTGTTACGCAACAAGGTAAAGGCTAGAATTGGCACCTTGCTTTTTGAAAGCAGGTTGCCGGCAGGTCATCGGGCTAGTTCCCTCACTGCGCTCTGGATATATAAATTGTAACTTAACTAAAGCATACCAAAAATCTGTTTACTTGTAAAAAATAAATGGGGATAACTAAAATTTTTAATTTTCTATCCTAAAAAGATTTTGCGCGTTCTTATAAAAAACTAGTTCGCGTTCTTCGTCGGTCATCGGCAGAGACTGCACAGCTTTTAAATAATCATTTTGAAAATATATTGGCCAATCGGTGCCAAAAAGTAATTTTTTAAAATCACCGACAAAAAGCCTGAACTGTTTCATCTGCTCTCTAAAAAACTCCTCTTCTTCCTGTTCTATATGAGCAAACTCTTTAAAATACCCAGAACAATCCGCATAGACATTTTTATTTCTAGACATTACAGCTGCGCAATCCATCAGCCAAGGATTGCCCATATGAGCAATGATAATTTTTAGCTCGGGGAAACGATCGGCAACCTCATCTATATTTAAGGGATGAGAATACTTTAGCAAGCCTCTGCGCGTCTCTACCAAAATACCGGAATGAAACATCACCGGCACATTACGCTCAGCGCAAAATTCATATAAAGGAAAAAGTTTTTCATCAAGAGGATAAAACGGCTCGTAACCGGGATAAAACTTTACTCCCACAATTTCTTTATTTTTTATATAACCCTTAATTATTTCCAATTGGCTGCTATCAAAAGATGGATACGATACATTACCAACAGCCTTCAAGCGAGGATACTGTTTTGCTATTTCCACAACCCTTTGAGTTGGGACCCCCTTACCGGCAAAATCGTCAGCAATGAGTATAGAATAATCTATACCCGCTTCATCCATAGAGGTAATTAAATCTTCAGGCGCCAATTCTTTACCGTTCATTTCATGAATATGAGTATGAGAATCTATAATCATACACAAAAAAATAAAAAATTAATTAGCATTTTTTAAATCTGCTAGCACTTCTTCTGCGTGAATTTCCGGTTTTACTTTGGCGTAAGCTTTATAAATTTCTCCTTGCGGATTAATAAGATAAGAAATCCGTTTGGTGCCAAAACCGCTGGCTTCATATTTTTTAATAACTTCTTTGTTTACATCGGCTAACAAAGTAAAATTTAAATTATATTTTTGGACAAATCTTTTATGGCTCTCTACAGAATCGGTACTTACTCCCAACACTTTTATTTTTAAACTATCAAAATTTGGCAAGTTATCTCGAAAACTACAGGCCTCAGTTGTACAACCGGGCGTATCGTCTTCTGGATAAAAATATAACAACACCCATTGCCCACGATAGTCGGACAATTTGTGATTAACAGCATTTTGATCCGGCAAGATAAAATCCGGAGCGAGATTATTTTCTTGAAGCATAATAATTTAAAACTACTTGAGCCCCCTGTCAGAATCGGAC
>CAZQLV010000120.1:0-3081 GCA_964594385.1 uncultured Gammaproteobacteria bacterium
TGTGAATGTATTTGAAGCCAGTGCTAAGGCTGGTATAAAGAAAATTATTTATGCCGAGACCTCAGCTTTGTATGAAGGCGCCAAAACATTTCCAACTCCAGAGGATGAAGTCGATCCGCATAGCATGTATGCGATTAGTAAATTAGGCGCGCGCATATTTGCTAAGGGTTATGCGGAGTTTCGTAATTTAAATATGGTGGCTGTGCGCTATCTTAATGTTTATGGTCCAAGACAGGACTATCGGCGCACTATTCCGCCACTAATGTCGGCCATCATGATAAAATTATTGCGTGGAGAGCAGCCTGTTATTTATGGAAATGGAGAAAAGAGGCGTGATTTTGTTTATGTTGATGATGTTAATGATGCTCACCTTCTGCTTATGAAAGACGATAGAGCCAATAATGAGGTTTATAACATTGGGTACAGCAAAAATTATTCAGTCAATGAAATTTATAAAATGATTAGAGATCTGTCCGGTATCAATATCGACCCTATATATGTTGATGATTTGCCGGGTGAAGCGCAAGTAAACCTGGGCGACTGCACAAAACTTAAAAATTTGGGTTGGATGCCAAAAACTAGTATTGAAGAGGGTATTAAGATTCAGATTGATTATCTCAAGAAGCATGTTATATAGAGGCTAAAGCCTACACAAACTCATTCATTCGGAAATAATCAAATCCATTTGATTATTTCGCTTATCCATTTCGCTTATGATTTTAACCAGAACACCGTTTAGAATTCCTCTCGGTGGAGGTGGCACAGACTTACCCAATTTTTATAAACAGCATGGCGGTTTTTTATTTAGCGCGGCTATAGACAAGTACATGTTCGTCGCTATTAACCGGCCGATGGTTGATTCGTTAGTGCGTATTAAATATTCCCGCACTGAGATTGTAGAAAATGTGTCTCAGGTGCAGCATGAATTGGCGCGAGCTGCTTTGGAATTTTATGGTATTAAAGACAGTATTGAAATCTCCTCAATGGCTGATGTGCCTTCAGGCACCGGGATGGGTTCGTCAGGATCTTATTTAGTAGGTCTTTTAAAAGGCCTACAAACATTAACGCGCAAAGGAATGAGTGTGCAGGAATTAGCCGAAGAAGCTTGCCATATTGAAATTGATTTGTTACATAAACCGGTGGGTAAGCAGGACCAGTATCTCGCTGCCTTTGGCGGTTTTACTGTAATGGATATAGATAAAAATGGCGCCGTGAAAGTTTCTAATGCAGCCGTATCGCGTGAGATAGCAGAGGAATTGCAAAGCAAATTATTAATATTTTATACAGGTATTTCTCGCGATGCTATGGTAATTCTGGGCGAGCAGAGCGCCGAAGTCAAAAAAGAACAGAGTGATGTTGCCAAGTCGTTACTACAGATAAAAGATATTGGACTGGAAATAAAAAATTCTATTGAGCAAGGTAATTTGGATAATTTCGGCAGACTGATGGATGAGCATTGGCAAGTAAAAAAGACAATGTCTACAAAAATGTCTGATCCTAAGATAGATATGCTTTATAATTTGGCCAAGGAGTGTGGGGCGTTGGGAGGAAAAATTATGGGCGCGGGAGGTGGCGGGTTTTTGGTATTTTATTGTCCGGGTGATAAAAAGGGGATACGCGAAGCAATGAAAGCGAATGGTTTGCGAGAAATGCCATTTAGATTCGAACCAGAAGGAGCAAAAACAATGGTTGATTTCTAGAATTTTGATATGGACTCAACAAGGGTAGCTGTGATTGGTCTGTGGCATCTAGGATGTACCACTTCTGCTGGCTTGGCCGAGGTAGGCTATTTTGTTACGGGAGTTGATTTTGATAAAAAAATAGTTGAAGACTTAAAGTTAAACGAGCCGCCTTTGTTTGAGCCCGGCTTAGAAGATTTAATTAAAAAAAATCAGGACAGTGGGCGACTTTCTTTTACCGTTGATTTTAAAAGTGCGTTGGAAAAAAAGAAGTTTATTATCATTGGCTTTGATACCCCAGTTAATAAACAAGACAAGCCGGACGCATCGGTTTTGTATAAAGCATGTGAAAAAATTGCGCAATACGCTGCCGATGATTGTATAATAATTATTATGAGTCAGGTGCCCGTTGGTACTTGCCGGGACATGAAGAAATTTATTTTAAAACATAATCCAAAGTTAAAATGCGGCGTAGTTTATAACCCGGAAAATTTAATGTTGGGCCAGGCGATAAAGAAGTTTTTGGAACCGGACAGAGTAATCATTGGTTTAGAAAATGAATCTATCAGGCAGGCGGTAGAAAAATTTTATAAGATAATTAACGCGCCAAAAATTTATATGGATTTGGAGAGTGCGGAAATGGTAAAGCATGCCACTAATTCCTTTTTGGCCATGTCGATAAGTTTTATAAATGAAATTGCTGATATTTGTGAGATTACCGGGGCGGATGTGAGAAGTGTGGTGGAGGGTTTAAAGGCAGATGGACGCATTGGTGCGCGGGCTTTTTTAAGTCCGGGTATTGGTTATGCTGGGGGTACATTGGGGCGCGATATTGCTGTTTTAAGCGATGTGGGAAAGTTGCATAAATTAAAAACACATGTTATAAATGCGATACGGGAGGTAAATAACAGTCGTCAAAAAAAGATTATCGAAAAAATAAAAAATATTTTAGGATCGTTGCGAAATAAAAATATTGTCATTCTGGGATTAACCTATAAACCTGGCACCAGCACTCTGCGTCGTTCTATGTCTTTGGAAATAGCCAAGAAATTGTTGGTTGGCGGCGCAAAAATTAAAGCATATGACCCAAAAATTATTAAGCCGATCAAAGGTTTTTCAGGGATCAAGATATGCCCAGATGCGTATAGCGCTGCTGCTCAAGCCGATGTGATTTTATTAGTAACTGATTGGCCGGAGTTTAAACAGCTAGATTTTGCTAGAATTAAAAAAAATGCTGGTAAAGCCGTAGTTATAGATTGCAAGAATTTTTTATCACCGGAATCTGTAAAAAGTAACGGCCTTGCTTATTATGGAATAGGTTTTAGCAGCGTCGCGTCTCAAATGACGTTACGCGGTGGTCGGGCTTCAATGGTCGCTGCCCGACATGATTCCGTTAAATCAA
>CAZQLV010000121.1:0-3046 GCA_964594385.1 uncultured Gammaproteobacteria bacterium
GTTGAGGGCGGCGATACCCAGAGCGACTGTCCAAGAAAAAATGGCCAGTTTTTTTGTATTAGCAAAAACGCCCATGATATTTTTATTATTTGTAAAAATTACAAGAGGAAAAACGGCAAATGAAAGCTGGATACTCAGAATAACTTGACTGGCAATTAACAAATTAGTAAGAGATTTTTCTCCATACACAGCTATGACAATTATTGCCGGCACAATCGCAGTTAATCTGGTAATGATTCTCCGTAGCCAAGGTTTCATCCGAAAATTTATAAAACCTTCCATGATCACCTGGCCGGCGAGCGTACCGGTCATAGTAGAATTTTGCCCTGAGGCCAGCAGCGCCACAGCAAATAAGATACTTGCCAAACTTGTGCCAAGTAGTGGCGCCAATAATTTGTATGCTTGATCAATTTCCGCCACGCCGTTATGCCCACTAAAATACAAAGTAGCTGCCGAAACAATTAGAATCGCTGCGTTAACAAATAAGGCCAGTGACAAAGCTACCGTCGAATCAATTGTCGCAAATTTTATGGCTTCGCGTTTGCCCGTTTCGCTTTCTTCATAATTTCTGGTTTGCACAATCGCCGAATGTAAATACAAATTGTGTGGCATCACTGTGGCTCCCAAAATTCCGACGGCTATATATAACATTTGCGGATTAAAAATTAAATTTGCGCTTGGCAAAAATCCGTGCAGCACTGGAATGGCGGCCGGGCCAGATAAAAATAATTCAGTGATAAAACAAAGAGTAATTGTAGAAATGAGTGCCAAAACTACGGCCTCAATATAGCGAAAACCTTTGCGCTGCAGCAGCAAAATAACCAACACATCGGCCGCCGTAATTATTACCCCAAATAATACCGGAATATTAAATAATAATTTAAGCGCGATGGCCGACCCAATCACTTCGGCCAAATCACAAGCCCCAATCATAATTTCAGCCATCAACCAAAAAAATATCGCGATTTTTTTAGAAAATTTATCCCGACATAGTTGTGCCAAATCTCGACCAGTCACAATACCCAACTTGAGCGCCAAATGTTGCAACAAAATCGCAAAACAATTTGATAATAAAATTACAAACAATAAATCGTAACCAAACTTGGATCCACCAGCCAAATCGGTGGCCCAATTGCCCGGATCCATATAACCTACAGCTACCAAAAATCCCGGCCCGGAAAAAACCAATAATTTTCTAAAAAAAGAATAGTGCGCGGGCACCGGGATTGATTTATGAACTTCGGGCAAGCTACGAGAAAAATCTTTTTCGGATTCAAGAGTTTTTTTCCAGCCTAAGTCTTCAAATAGGTTTGTATGGGTCATAGTTTTACTGTAATTTTAGCCCCAGTATATTTTCCTGTCAAAAACAAAAAATCCCTTCCATACAGGTTGGGATTTCTTGCTTATTACTGTGCACACTATTAACTTCCCGACATTTATTACTCGCTGTCGGGAAAGCGAGGAATTGATAGGAGGCATTTAACATTAGAAGGGATCACCGGTCGACCAGTACTTTCGCTTCTTATCCACGATCTCCCGTACGCGCTGGGCAATATCATCCTTCTTAATACTGCATTCCTTATTGCAGATTACGCAAATGCAATAGTACTTGTTTGATTCATTGCCTACAGGCTGGACATCTACTTCCTCAATTAGAAGCTTGGCCTCACAGGTTGGGCACGACAACTCGGTTGTCCAGGGGATATTCCACTTACCTTCCTTGATGATCTTCATGGGCTTTTCTCCTTACGCTCCTCGACCTCGCTGAGTGACGTGCGGGCCATCATAGCCAGTGATATCTGTCATGACATGGCATTCAGGACAAGTAAAAGTTGTATAATATTCTGATGACCCATCATAATGATGGCTACCGGTAATATAAAGATCGGAATGCTCAACGAGCAACTTCGCTCCACACCCCCCACCACCATTGCCAGCACCGGAACAGGTATATGCCTTGGCCCAACCCTTCTGAGCGCGACCCTTCTTGATGACCTTCATCTTAGCCTCCTGAGTTGTAATGAGCGGTTGGTAATCGATTACGGAGTAATAATAAATCACAATCTAAATAAAACACATCAATTTTTGTGGATAACTATACAAATAGTATAAAAAGTGTTAATATAAGGTAAAATAATATACTTATTAACTACTAAAATTTACGTAGATATGAAATTAACCACCATCCAACAAAAAGAAGTAGATGAAAATTTATCTTTATTCGGACTACACGACAAAGATAAAAAAGTATACCTTGCGCTGCTTTCTACCGGGCCAAATACCATCACCCCTTTGGGTCGAGCTTTAGGATTACCGCCGACCACTGTGCAGGCGGTCTTGCAACGCCTAGAAAATCGCGGCGTGGTAGCTATAAGCAAGAAAAAATCGCGCCACATCTATGAGGCTTTGGATCCGATTGTTTTTAAAAAGATACTAGAACGCAATGCGCATGAATTTTCGGCCGTTATCCCCTGGCTGCAATCGCTCAAGCAAGAATCCGAATCCACAGCCAAAATCCGGATATACTACCGAGAACGCACGACCGATATTTTTTATGAAGCGCTAGGGACAAAAAATAAAATAATTTATGAAATAGTTTCGGGACGAGAATTTCAAAAAATAATTGGTGAAAAACTTCATTTTACTCGTCAACGCGTACGAAACGGCATACAATTAAAAAGTTTGCGCGTTGAAGCCAATGAGATCAAAAAATATTCGGCCCAAACTCATACCCGAGAACTGCGTGAAGCAAAGTTTTTACCGAGAGAAATTACCTTTCATAGCAACATTATGTTTTGGGATAACACTGTGGCTTTTTTTACTACCAAAGAAGAAGGCTTGGCCTGGGTGGTAGAAAGTAAAAATATCAAAGAAATGATTGGCCAGATATTTGATTTGCTATGGTCGGTAAGCAGACGAATGGAGACTGGGGTTTAAAAAATATAATCAAAAGCCACTCAGTATATGAGTGGCTTTTGCTTTGTTGCGGGACCCGGACTTGAACCGGGAACCTCCGGGTTATGAGCCCAGCGAGCTGCCATTGCTC
>CAZQLV010000122.1:0-3042 GCA_964594385.1 uncultured Gammaproteobacteria bacterium
TAGTTGCGTTATTAAGAGTAAGTGAAGTACTACTTGCGTTATTAAGAGTAGTAGAAAAGATATGTCCTTAAAACGCCAACTTAAACAAAAATATCAGAATTTTAAGTTTTCTCTGCAAACCATTAGTTTGCCGAGTTGGATGGTGCATCCGCGTGTGCGTTTGATTTTATTTTTTATTATTTTTATCTTTAGCGCGGCCTATATCGCCAACATGACTGCTTCGGCAACCAGCGGCTACCAGGTAAGAGTGTTAGAGAAACAAACCGAAGCTTTGCAAATAGATGTACAAAAACTGCAAGTGGAAGTTGCCGATAATAGCTCAATGAACAATATTGCCGGTAGAATCGCAAAACTAAATATGGTTGTAGTCGATAATATGCATTATCTCAGCGTCAAAGACGCTTCGGTGGCAAAGAATTAAACTAATTACCAAAAAAATCTCCCAACTTAGTCGGGAGATTTTTTGTTGTATTTATGATATACTAAAGCTAATCGAAAAACCTTGTTAAATTTTATGTCCCTGTTGATTTTACAACGTTTATTTTTGGAAGCTGTCGGCGACATTTTTTATTTTCCGATTTGGTGGTATACCAAAGGCGCTCTCTATGCGCTGCGCCAATGCTTAGATTTATTAAAAGATGGTAATGTCAATCTAGCTCCGGGTTTGTGGGCCGCCAATTTATTTGTGCCGATGTTCGGTCAGTTTGATATTCAAGGCCGGGTTATTAGTTTTTTTATGAGAATCGTGCAGATTATTGTGCGAACCTTTGGTTTGTTGTTGTGGCTGGTATTTTGTTCGGCTCTATTTTTAGTATGGCTGTTATTGCCAATTGTGGCATTATCCGGAATTGTCTATGCAATTTAAAAAGTCTTTACCTTTAGAAATGTTAACCTGCGACCTTTGCCAAACGGGTAATTCTTCTAGTCTAAAAAAATGCAAACAATGCAAAGGTAAGTCGGTGGGCATTTCGCGACGCGGCCTGTGGCTTTATTGGGGCTATCCACTTAATCGCTACAACCTGGGTTTGCAATCCGGACGCCGCATCCTCAACCGCATACGTTTGATTACGGCGTTGGTTCTTTGGTTTAATGCCTGGATTTGGACCGGATTTTTATTGTATAAACAAGATATAGTAAATGTTTTTAGGGATCCAATTCATTGGCATAATTTTATTATTAGTTTAGACAAACAAACCGTATTTTTATTTTGGTTTGGGTTTATTACTCTTTTATATTTTTGGTATAGACTGATTGTACAAAAAGAATCTACGGTGGCCATTGAGCCGTTTAGATTTGATTATAAAAATAAAACCAAAACCGAGGGCGAAAATTTGACGGTTGCGTTTTGGCCCGAGGCTGCCAAACTATCGCCGCGTAAAAAACGCAATATTGCCAAGGCTTTTACCGAAGAGGCGCTGGCCGCACTAGCTAAAGCCTATAAACTGGCCGACACATCCAGAGCGAAAGAAATAAAGTCAGAACACTTGTTTTACGCTTTGTTATCATTTAATAGAATTAGCAATATTTTTATTAGGCTTGGCATTCCCGCCAGCTCTTTACAAAAAGAATTAGAACCGATGTTTGAGGTAGACAAAAAACAAACAGCTTATACGGGCGTGGCTCCAACTGTGTCTAAAGATTTTTACCAGATTATTTTTCAAGCCTACGAAGAAGCCTATGCCGCTCGCCAAGATTATGTAAGTGTGACAGATTTGCTTATTATAGCTCTGCGCGAAAATCCGGATTTGCAAGAAAAATTATTTAATTTTGATATTACTCAGCGCCAACTTACCAATGTAATTGAATGGGCAAAAATGCGAGAAAAATTATACCGTGACTATGTGCAATTGAAAAAAGCTGCCAGCCATCATTCCAAGCATGGCATGGATCGAGCTATGACCGCTTTGGCTACGCCCTACCTTAATAGTTTTAGTACCGATCTCACGATGTTGGCGCACTACGACCAGCTCGAGCGCTGCGTGGCCCGTACCACCGAACTGGATGAAATTTTTCAAGTGATTGAGAGCGGTCAGGAAAGTTTATTGTTAGTTGGTGATAGTGGGGTGGGCAAAAAAACTATTGTAGAAGGTATTGCTCAAAGCATGATTAAAGACGAAGTGCCGAGTCGCTTGCGAGACAAGCGATTGGTGCGCCTAAGTATTTCCGCGTTGGTAGCGGGCACCAGTCCACAAGGAGCCGTGGAGCGCCTGCAACGGATTATGCAAGAAATATCTCGCGCTCGCAATGTTATTCTATTTATTAATAATTTACACGAATTAATCGGCGTAACGGTCGGAGAGCAGGGTAGCCTTGATGTTACCGATACGCTTGCCGAATTCCTAAAGAGTCGTAAAGTTTTGACCATTGCCACTACTACGCCGGCCGATTACTCTGAGCATTTTTTGGGTTCCGCGGTCAAGGATGTCTTTACTAAAGTTAATATTAACCAAATGAATGAAGACCAGGCCGTGCAAGTGCTAGAATCTCGCGCCGGCGCTTTGGAATACAAACAGCGCGTCTTTTTTTCGTATGCAGCAATTGAAAAATGCGTGGAATTCGCAGCCAAATTTTTGCATGATGCTTGTTTGCCGGGAAATGCTCTGGAAGTCATGACCGAAGCGGCTATTTTGGCGCACAACAAAAAAGGAGCTAATACCATTGTTACCAAAGAAGAAGTAGCCGCTGTAGTAACCGAAAAAACCAAAATTCCACTTTCCATAATTTCGTCTAGCGAAGCCGACAAATTAATTCGTTTAGAAGAAGAAATGCATAAGCGGGTAATTGGCCAAGACGAAGCCGTCAGCGCCGTAGCCAACGCCTTACGCCGCGCACGCGCCCAGGTACGGGCTAGTAATAGGCCAATTGCCAGTTTTTTATTTTTGGGTCCAACGGGTGTGGGTAAAACAGAACTCGCCAAAACAATCGCGGCTGTATACTTTGGCGGTGAACAAATGAGTATTCGTTTGGATATGAGTGAATATCAGGATAAAAACAGTATTTATAGATTGATCGGTATGCCCGGCACCAAAGGCACGGGAATCC
>CAZQLV010000123.1:0-3008 GCA_964594385.1 uncultured Gammaproteobacteria bacterium
ACACGCTGGAAGTTCTGATGTCTTGGGTATACAAATTATCGGCGCCAAAAGACATAGCCGCCCAGTCCGAGGTAGGCAAATCTACAATTGAGCCATCAATTGACTGCTTTGATTTTAGGAAATTTATAATTTTTTGCACGGCGTTATTTATGTCGGTTTGACTAGTAGCTAAAGTCGGGCCGGAGCCGCCATTATTTTGAGGTGTCTGACTGCCGCTACCAGTAGTTGTATTTGTTTGTTCGGTGCTGGTGCTGGCAAGAGTGGTTGTCGGATAAATAGTTATGATAGAGCTGGAGACAAAACCGGACTTATCCCCATAGATATATAACGGGTTCGTTGAAGTAATAAATATAGAATAAACGCCGGTGTCGTTGGTTGTGGCTGTGCCATTTACCCATAGCGTGCTGCTGGCGGCAGTTTTCCAAACCGGCGAATACTGGTCAAAGCCAAATTCTTCTACGGTAATGGTAGTAGTTGAATTTATTTCCGGTGTAGAGGAGCCAACGCTAATTCTTAGGGGTAATAAGTCGTATGTTACTAGTAGATTTTCATTATTAGTTAATATATGTTTGTTTAAAGCGGTTTGTCCGTATTGTAAATTGCTAAACCAATTCCAATAGATATTATTAACATAATCGTTATAGTAAGAGTTAACAAAATCTAAAAACATATCTGTCCCATATGTGGACCATCCTGTTACCAGGCCAGTGGCTTGCCGCAAGGCGCACATGGCACTTACGGTAGATATAGTACTGCTATCAGTTTCCGGGCAAGCAGTTACTAGCAAATTAGGAAAGGAAAAAATTTCTTGACTAGTGGCCACTTCTAAATTGATAGTGGTAGTGGCCAAATCATTGTATGGAGTAGTGGAAGTGGTGTCCGGTGTGGATGTGGCTGTGTCCGGAGTGTTGGTAGCTTCATCGGCCCTACTGGGGACAGATACAATTATGCTTAATATTAAGGCTAAAGAAATAACGATTCCGGCGCGCATTTGTTTCATACAACAATTTAAAATAAATTAAGTAATTATTTTTTAAAGTATTTCCAGGTAATATTATCGCGAAGTTTGAGCATATATGATGATATGCCAACCGTCGCTTCGTTATTATTTATGTAGTATGTCCAGTAATAGCCGGTTGATGGGTTGTTTTTTATACCGTTAATTTCCGTTACAAATTCCCCCAGGCCAGAGAAATTTTTTGTAGCAAACGAGATATGCCCGGTATCTTTAAGGACAAGCATGGCGTCATAAACAGAAGTGTTTGGTTTAACTTTGAGAGCATATAGTGTGTCTTGGATAGTAAAGGTCACCGGTAGTATGCCTTCGGTACTGGTATTGGTTGTGGGAGGTGTAGAAGTCGGCGTGCTCGGTTGGGTAGAAGTTGGCTGCGGTATTGGTGTGGAAGATGGGTTGGTAGTTGTGTTAGCGGATACAGGTGTATGTGTACTTGTATTTGTATTATGAGTGGGTGAGGTGGGTAAGTGGGGGGCGGTGCTGGTTTGCTCTGTCTGTGTATTTTGAATAGGCAGAGAACCGTTTTTAGTATCTGTTAAAAATAAATAAGTAATCGCAGCTATACAAATTGCGACTAGAATAATCAGAAGTCGGTGGAGATGTTTGTTGGGATTTTGCATAATTTATAATAGCGTACCCCGCCCTTCGCGAAGGGCGGGGTTGTTAACCGGACGTCCGCCTAAGGCGGATCGTCGTTAACAAAAAAATCTTTACCGAGCGGAAAAGATTCAAAAAATAAACATATTTTTGTTTCCTGCTCGGGATTAGCTCTATATTTAGTAGGGCCTATATCTGAAGATCGGACTTTCCCGACAGAGTCGAGATTTACCGTTGCGGCACAGTGGAGGAATTCCTCGCCTCGTCGAAGTTTCAACGTAGACGGGTCACCTCACTTCCAAAGATATATTATTAAATTGTATAATCAGCCTAGCATCTATATTTTTGAGTGTCAAATTTGCCTGTGGATATGGTATTTAATAAATTAATTTTTTCTTTTTTAGTTCGGTTTTTTGAAGAGTTACCGAAAAACTCTGTTCTCCAGACGCTTTTTAAGTGTCTGGTTGTGTTGAGACGCGGGCGCCATACTAATCTCGGGTACTTGGATAAAAGGGTTCTTCTTCCGCCACCTCTTTTCTCATTTCATCCAAATCTACCTTTTCTAGCTCGACAACTCTAGTGCATTTGCGACAGCGCACTCTGGTTTTGTACCTACTATCAAGTGCCCCGCCAACCTCATCAACAATGCCCCTGCATCCTCTAGGAAATTTTTTTTCATCAAAAAAATAACAGAGCAAGTCAACATTTACATGTTTTCTTGCCATACCCACCTCCTTTATTTTACATTACCTTATTTATTTTTTTTGCGCAAATTACTGTATTGAGAAGCAGTTTAGATACTGTGATTGGGCCGATGCCGCCAGGAGTTGGAGTGATAAAGCTAGTTTTTTTGGAGACGTTGTTAAAATCGACATCGCCATGCATTTTCCCTTCTACATAGACAATACCGGTATCAATCACTACCGCGCCTTTTTTTACCATATCCGCGGTAATCAGATTTTGTTGTTTGCCGACGGCTGAGATAATCGCATCGGCCGCTAAACATTTTTGTTTTAAATTTTCAGTATGGCTATTGCAAGTAGTTACGCTAGCTAGTTCGTTGACTAGCATTATAGCCAACGGTTTGCCTACTAGGGCTCCGGCACCCACCAGAGTGATATTTTTACCAACCAAATTAAAATTTATTTCTTTTAAAGTTTTGATTACGGCCCAAGGAGTTGGTGGCTCAATCAGGTTTGTTTTCATTACCAGTTTGCCAATGTTGGCATCCGTAAGACAATCTACATCTATATTGGGGTTAATAGCATTAAGCACTTCCGGTTTGTATAATCGTTCGGGCAAAGGGAGTTGAATTATTAAACCGGTTAGTTCGGAATCTTTTTCAATTTTATTTACCTAGGCAACCAGCTCTTCTTTAGAAATATTTTTAGAAAAT
>CAZQLV010000124.1:0-2993 GCA_964594385.1 uncultured Gammaproteobacteria bacterium
ACCACCCCTTACCCCTCCTTGGAAAGGAGGGGATTACAGACACCTTACTACGTTCAGGATGATAAAATGGGTGTTTGGTTGACCAGTATAGTTATTTACATTAAAATATAACCACTATTATTTTGTATATGAAAAAATCCACTTCCTGGGGCAAAGTAGCTAGTTGGTATGACAGCCTGCTAGAAAAAGACGACGATTCTTTTCAGAGCCGGGTGATTTTGCCAAATTTAATGCGTTCTATGAACTTGAATAAAAACCAAGTTGTTTTGGATTTAGCTTGCGGTCAAGGATTTTTTGCTAGAGTTATTGCCGCCAGCGGAGCCAAAGTAATTGCCTCTGATATTTCTTCGGAATTGGTAAATTTAGCAAAAAAACATTCGGCCGGAACAAAAAACATTCAATATTATGTTGCACCGGCTGATGATATTAAATTTTGTGCCGATAAATCCGTTGATTCTATTTTAATTATTCTTGCTTTGCAAAATATACAAAATGTCGACGAAGTTTTAAAAGAATGCGCTAGAGTTTTAAAAGAAAAGGGGAGTATGTTTTTGGTATTAAATCACCCTGCTTTCCGTGCGCCCAAAGTTTCTAGCTGGCAGTGGGATGAAAAAGAAAAAGTTCAGTACAGGCGCATGGATGAATATTTATCCGAAGCTAAACTAGAAATAGATATGCATCCGGGACAGAATAAATCAGAAAAAACTATTTCTTTTCACCGACCATTACAATGGTATTTTAAAATGCTGCGAAAAAATAATTTGGGTGTAGTAAAATGTGAAGAATGGGTTTCGCATCGCCAGCCAACGCAGGGCCCTCGTTTTGCCGCTGAAGATAAAGCACGCAAAGAATTCCCGCTGTTTTTATTTTTGGAATGTAAATTATTTTAGCAAACAATCCCGAGTCAGTCGGGATTGTTACTCCCAACAAAATTTATTTCGCTTTGGCTCTTAAATTTTGGGCGAGTAACAAAAAACCACTCGTCTTCATTCCTCCGCTTAAATTTCTCTAAAGGGGAATTTGAGTAGGGGTGCGAGTGGTTCTCTGTACGCACCTCCTACCTACTGCCAAGATAGCCGAAGGTGGGTGCGCGTATTATATTCAATTTTTGAGATGAACCTCTAAAAGAACGACGGGTTCTTGTTTTCAGGATCTTCCAGATTTAGATTGGGGTTTCTAATTATTTCCCTTGCAGGAGATTCTGGAGGCAGATTCTCCACAATCTCTATAAGTAGATTGTGCAAGCTTTGGCATAGCCTGCAAATGTACGGATTCAGAATGGTCCCCATTATTGATGGTGAGATATCTGCACCCCTACATTGTGGGTGTGTCAATTCTGTCATTGTTAAAATTGTTTTGACCCTTTGGTCCACTTCCTTTTTTATATCAGGCGAAAACTCTGCGCTAATGCAGATAATTTTTCCGACCCATTTGAAAAGGAAGCCAATAGTCCTGTTTTCCCCGATGAAGAAGGCCCCCATCATGGGTGGTTGGCTGGCCATGATTGTTTCTCCTGCTTACCACAAGGATAAGCAAGTACATTTTACTCCTACTAAAATAGATGTCAAGGCTTTGGAAAAATTGTTCCGAGGCTTGGATTCGAACCAAGATAAGCAGATTCAGAGTCTGCTGTCCTACCATTAGACCACCTCGGAGTTTAAATTTAAATTGCCGATCCGGATTGAAATTTATTCAGCCAAGTTTGGCTTACCAACATTACAAAACTCCATTTCCAATTACGATCTTTAAATACTTGTGGGGAACTAACGTAGTATTTTTTATTATCTTTAATCAGATAAATGCGGCTACTGCCGTTAGTTTTTACTAGCATTCTTTGGCTAGTAAACACTGCTGTGGGCGGTTGCACGGTTTTGGCGGTTTTGTGGTCATAGTCGCGTAAAGCGCCCATGATTGTATCATAAGAATAGCGCAAGTCAAGCCCTTTGGTAAAGTCGCCATTATCGTTAACAATAAACTCGTTAGTGGCATCATCAAAGCCTTTTATTACAAATGTATGGTAATAAGAACCGGTGCGGGAGAATAAGATGCGGGGGTTGTTTAAATTGTAGCCATAGAGTAGGGCAATTACCGGATGATTATTGCGCAGCTCATTTTTTATATCTTCTAAAGTCGGATTAGTTTTGATGGTAGCTGCAAAATATTTTGAGTATTCATTTATTATTTTGGTTATTTCAGCCGCGTTGGTATTGCCATTATAACCGAAAACTTGATTTTCAATATTTACATAATACAAAATAGATTGTTTTTCTTTTGTTTTGGCTACCGTTTTATCATGATTGCCAAAATAAAATTCATCCAGCATAGACATAGAAGCCTCCTCGCAAGAATTATTCCAAGGTTTTACCATTAGACCATCCGGCGCTTCGGGGATATATGGCACAGGTAAGTTAATTGTTTCTTGTGCAGCATAAACAGTTGAGGCGCTAGCGCTGACCAGTATAATGGATAGACCTAGGATAAATTTATACATTTTGTTAGATTATTTCCCCGCCAAAATCGGCGGCTAATTTATTTAATTCCGAGTCGTCTTCATTGCCTTTTGGTCTATCATTCTCCGACACATCGCAATTTAAATTAATATGTTCGGAAAACAAAGTAGCCAAGATTTGTTCTATAGTTTTTTTAGTATTTATTTCGTTAATCTTATCTCTATGGAAAGAATAGGGGACAGTAACGTTTAGTTGCCCATTTTCTACAGACTGCAAGTTGCTCATTTTAAGAATAAAACTTAGCGAGTGATTAGTTTTGCCTATTTCTTCAATTATTTTATCCCAATTATTCTGTATATCCTCTAGAGTAGTTTTAATTTCTTTGTGAGCGATGTGAGAAATTGTGTCCTTGATGGTTTGGGTTAGGGTGTGAGGTGGTTTTTCGTTTATCGTTGTCATCTCCCCCTTACCAAGGGGGAGCGAAGAGGGGGTTGCCGAAGTGTTATCTTCCGTATCAGAAAGCGGCGGCAAACCACCCCTTAC
>CAZQLV010000125.1:0-2983 GCA_964594385.1 uncultured Gammaproteobacteria bacterium
TTTTTATTTGCGCTGCTAGTTATTGCCGGGGTCAAAGACTCTGCCAAGGTGGCAGCCGGTATTTTTAGCCTGCATGTGGCCACTCTCACTCTATTTGTTGTGGTAGGAATTATTTTTTGGTTTACCAAGGGAGATACTAATGTTTTAACATACAATATTGCCACCACCAAATATATTGTGGCCAAAAATGGTGGCCTGCTAGAAACTATTTTTCTCGCTTTTTCGGTATCTTTGTTGGGAATTTCTGGTTTTGAAAGTTCGGCCAATTTTGTGGAAGAACAACAACCGGGCGTATTTAGAAAAACATTACGTAATATGACCGCGAGCGTGATGATATTTAATCCTTTGATCGCAGCAGTTTGTTTGATTATCTTGCCCATGACACAAATTGTAGCTGCTAAAGATTTTCTTTTAGCTTCAGTGGCCTTAAAGTTTGGCGGCACGTTATTACTAGGCCTTATTTCCATTGACGCTTTTTTGGTGCTTTGCGGAGCTGTGCTAACCGGTTATGTGGGTGTGTCAGGCCTGATGTACCGCATGAGTTTAGACAATATTTTGCCACAAATTTTTAACAAAAAAAATAATAAGGGATCCTACACCAGAATTATCTTGCTCTTCTTTGCGCTTTGTGTTTCTATTTTACTTATCACGCATGGAAATTTACTATCGCTGGCAGGTGTTTATACCATCAGTTTCTTAGGCGTGATGACTCTGTTTGCTATTGGCAATCTAATTTTACGCCGCACGCGCCGCGAACTGAAACGCCCCTACCGAGCGCCAACTATTATAGTAATTTTAGCGGCGTTATCCACTATTGTTGGCATGATGGGCAATATTCAGGTGGACAAACAAAATATTTTTTACTTCTTAATTTATTTTATTCCAGCAATTATAATTGTCATGACCATGCTGTTTAAGCGAGATTTTCTGGTTAGCATCAGAAATGTATTTGGTTTTATTCCCAAATTAAAAAAATATTTTAATATAAAAATAAGCGAAATTGTGGAAGCTCACTATTACGTTTTTCTGCATGATATGAGAAATATCTATCCGGCGCTCGCTTATATTAATCGCAATGAAAACGGAAAATATGTAACTTTTGTGCACTGCCAAAGCACTGAAGGCAAAAATTTATTTAATGATGTTACGGAGAGTATTCACATCTTTAAAAAAAGCGGCGTTTTTACCTATATGAACGTTGATTGTATATATATAAATAAAAAATTTACCCCTGAAACAGTCCGGGAGTTTGCCGATCGCCGCCATATTTCTCCCAGCAAAATTTTTATCGGCTCAATCCATGAAAGCCACGAATTTGATTACCAGGATTTTGGCGGCGTGCGGATTATTGTTGAATAGAATTGATTACTTTTTATTATTATTTAACTAACTGCGGTGTTTTTGTTAATTCTAAATGGTATAAATTATTATTACTACTTACTAGCCCATCTTTAACAAATCTTCCTTCTAGTATATACTTTTTCTTAAACTCAACCAGGTCAATCCCCTGCCCAATCACCGGCAGATCATAGCTAGAAATTATACCTCCCGCTTCATCGGAAAAAATAATATAACCTTTTTCTTTTTTTAATAAATATCCTTGCACTCTCACTTGTTGGCTAGCAAAATTTTGCGCGTGCCGTGTGACCTGACCAATCATATGCAATGGTAATACTATTTGCGATACCGAAGAAGTTAACGTTGGGTTGCTGGCAGGAGAATCATGTTTAATAATATCCATACCATCTGGAATGCTCAATTGACCCGCGTTTTTGCCCGGCTTGCCGGTTACACCATATTGCCAAATAATTTTTTTACTTGCTTTATCAATTACAATTACACGATGATTAAAATCATCATTGGCCAAAATATTACCATTAGGTAATTCAATCGCGAGCGATGGTTTGTTAAGTGTTGTGCTCGCCTCTCCCATATATTGCCACACAACTTTGCCCTGCCGCGAAACCTCTACAATTTGTCCTGGGTTGCGATAATCGGAAATTAAAATATTACCGGCGCGAGTTGCTTGCGGATCAGATGGATAACCAACCGGCAACTCCATAGTAAATATAGGCTGCCATTTTTCATTTAGCTCCACCAGATTACGATCTTTAATGGTGCTAATTAAAATATGGCCATTTGTTAAAGGAGTGTCACCATTTGGCTCATTTAAACTGCCGATTTTATTACTCTGACATTTTTTTGTCTGGCCATATTGATGGACAATTTGTTTATTTTTATTAACTTCAATTACTCGGCAATTTTTAATATCAGCTACAATTATATCGCCATTGGGTAGTTTATAGGCGTCATCGGGGGTATTTAATTCTCCGGCCAAACGCCCCGGTTTGCCCGGTATACCATACGTCCAAATTACTTGTTTAGTTTGATAATTTATTAGCTCCACCACATGGTACATCTCCAAATTTACTACCACATCTTTGCCATTGTCGGCAAAAAATGAATCATCGGCTCCCAAACCAAGTTTTGGCAAATCAAACTTATACTCCCAAACAATTTTTTTATCGGGCGTAACTTCTATTAGTCGATTGTTCCCTCGGTCGGCAATCAAGACATTATAGCCCCCCAAAGCGGACATGTCGCGAGGCTGAACTGCCAGCTCTTCTAGACTCGTTGTAACAGAATAAGGAATAGGACCGTCTTCATCAAGATCGGCAGAACTACCGGTAGCACTTTCTGTATCTTGGCTAGTTCTATCTTGCTGATAGTTGGATTCTTTGTATATAAAAAATTGTATAACAAAAAAAATACCTAGGACTGCAAGACTATAAACTAAAACGGCTTTTTTTGGAAATACTGGTTTAAACATAATATGCTGAGCATATCATAAAAAACACTCCTTTTACAGAGTGTTTTTTATTGAATAAAATTTAATTACCACTTACTTCTGCCCCGGCGCTAACTGAGTCGGAAGGAACGCCAGGAGCTTTACAGGTCTTTACATTGGTTCGGAATGTTGCCC
>CAZQLV010000126.1:0-2916 GCA_964594385.1 uncultured Gammaproteobacteria bacterium
CTACAGCTGCTTGATGAGCGCGCACAACGCTTAGGTTCTACCACAGAAGCCACAGAGGTGGATCCACCGCGGCGGCGATCTGAGTCTCTCCACAAGTGGGGCGGCGCTCAAGCAACCACCGTCGTACTCAACAAGCCCAAGCCAGATACAAACCTGCATATCATCAGATTGCCGCGCCCAGCTATTGTGATGGAGCCGATCCCTGTCTACGGACCCATCGCGCCGGCGAAGCCCAACGACAACAAATAGCTTCTCTGTGCGATAGTGGCCGACAGCGCTTAGTTGTCGGCCGTCCAATTTATTACTTAATTTTGCCCTGTTTTTCTTGAAAAACAGGGCATTTTGTTTATAAACCATTGACAATCGTTTAAAAAACGTATAATATGTTTTTGCTCCCGCACTTTGCTGGAGCAGAAGGGGCACCTACGAGCACCAACACCGGCAACAAGCGCGCCCACCGGGGCTAACCGCACAACCCAGTGGGCTAAGGAGCCCGAACCCCCAAAGGAGCACACCATGAGGGTGCGCATTCGGGATCCGACTTAGGATCAACTTCACTCCAGGCCCTCATGTGATGGGAGGTCTGGCGCCACATTGCCAAAACAACAAGCAGGCCGACGGCCCCATTGACCCTTAATGATGAGGGCTGGGCCAACGGCCTACAACTCGGCCGGAAGAACTTCTAGGTGTCTCGAGAAAGCTCGAGGCACTGAGTCGCTCTTCCGGCCGCTTTTATTTTAAAGCGGACAAATCAAACGCTTTTTAATCACGCACAGCTTGCGCGGTTTTTTTGTTTTATGCTATACTACGCACTGTAGTAAATATATTCTTTTCGTATGAAAAATAACGCCTTACCTTCTTCTCTCGGAACGTTAGAAGAAGAAATTATGCAAATAATCTGGAAAGAGCCCTCTGCTTCGGTGCGTCTGGTTTTTGAAAAAATAAAAAAGAAACGCGAAATCGCCTACACGACTGTGATGACTATCATGTCACGGTTACACGGCAAAGGTGTTTTAAAGCGCGAACAGAAAGAAGGCGGTGCTTATATTTATTCTCCAGCGCAAAGCAAAGAAAAATTTTTGGAACAAATTTCCGAACGGGTCATTAAAAATCTTATCAAAAATTGCGGCGAGGTAGCGGTGGCTAGATTTATAGATATTGTGGAAGCCAGTAATTTTAAAAAATCAGCGCAGTGGCAAAAACGTTTGAAAAAAATTAAATAACTATGTTGAACATGAGACAAAAATCCAATTGGCTGTTTGGCCAAATTATAATCTTGGGAGCGATGATCGCGCTGCTGGTTATTGGATTATTTTACAAAATATATAATTTTGCCTTGGTTACCCTAGGCCAGTGGGCTATAAGCCAAGCTCAATCCGCATGCGGCTGCGCTGTTACGCCTTCAACTAGCTATACAATGTTGGCTGGTTTAACTCTGCTGCTGGCTGGAGCAATTATACTATCTTTGATAGTTACTCTTACCAAAATAGTTAGATCAATAATCAAAACCCGCACATTTCTCAAGACACAAGGCATACATTTTGTAAAAAATTCCCCTAAATTAGCACAAGTGGCCACCATTATCGGCATCGAAAGCAGAGTAGTGGAAATAAATACGTCTCAGCCACTCATTTTCTGTCATGGTCTCAGCAATGAAAAAATTTATATCTCTACCGCTATAGTAAAAAATCTTAGTTTCCCCGAGCTCCAGGCGGCCTTGCTGCACGAGACGCATCATTTGTTAAGCAAAGAACCGGCTCGTTTATTGTTTATCAAACTTATTGGCGCTTTTAATTTTATTCCCGGCATAAAAAATCTCACCAAAAAATATTTATCTTTTGCCGAAATTGCCGCCGATGAACTGGCAACCGATAACTTTAAAGAAAAAAATCATTTGGCCTCGGCGATGGCCAAAATATTAGAACTGGAAGAAAAAAATGTTATTCAAAAAGAATTAGCACTATCTTTCTTTAGCCAAATAACCGAAGAACGAGTCTTAACACTCAGTGAAGAAAATTATAAACCGACATTTAAGACAGAATTAATTAAAACAATTACCGGTATAGCAGTGACGGCAATTATCTTTTTCTTGTTTGGAAGCAAACTTTCGAGCCAACAAGCCAACGCGCAGGAACTATATATCAACTCTGGCTGCGCCAATAAAATTGAAGTTGAAGCATGCAAAAATGGCTGGACAAAATGCGCTGATCAGATTTTTCATCAAGAAAAAATAAAGTGTGAAAAAGTTTTGAATTACTTTGGTGCTAAGTAATTCAAAACATATAATGATTTTTGCAGCGTCCATCGCACCCTCGAGAGGGCGGTCGCTGAAGGCGACTAGTTTGGACGCAAGAAAATTATTATATATTTTGAATTTAATACACGGTGGATAAAAAACTTTACAACTCAATAAATGCATACTACAATATGTAGTAGATAAATAATTTTAATTATATATGAAAGTAAACAAAGGCTGGCTGAAAAAAAATACGAACCTTGTCTTGCTGGCGGCTCTCGTCGTGTCGGTGGTGGGTAATCAAGTTATTTTGGAAAAAACAAAAAAAAGCGTGGGCTTAGATAGTAACGGGGCTTTTAGCTCGCTCAGTTTTCAATTTCAAAAAATTCTAAAGGGCGGCACCAAACTGTCGGGTAACTTGGCCGAAGATGCGGTGAAGCTTGTCTTTATGCAAGGTGTGCCGGATGTTTATGGTAAAGAATTAAATGTTAATTTTGATGATACCCAAAATTCAATTAACACCATGATGCAATACGACCCGAGCTATGGTAAACAAAAAATTGTTTTGACCGGCGATGATAAACAGCGCTATATCAATATCGGCTTAAAAATTGCCTGTGAATATTGTTGTGGCGCCACTGGCCTCGTTTTACAAAATGGTGATGCGGCTTGCGTGATCG
>CAZQLV010000127.1:0-2890 GCA_964594385.1 uncultured Gammaproteobacteria bacterium
TTGCAACATTTCTTTGCGTCTGTCGCCAAAACCCGGAGCCTTAACCGCGAGCACATTGAACGTGCCGCGCAATTTATTGAGCACAAGTGTGGTGAGCGCTTCGCCTTCAATATCATCGGCAATCAGCACTAATTCTTTCTTGCCACTTTGGGCGACTTTTTCGAGCAGCGGCAAAATATCGTGAATAGAAGTAACTTTTTTATCGGTAATCAAAATATATGGATCATTGTATTCGGCTTCCATGCGTTCGGAGTTGGTTACCATATAACCGGAAACATAACCCTTATCAAAACGCATACCTTTGACGGTCTCGATGGTCATGCCAAACGATTGTGATTCCTCAACCGTAATTACTCCATCCTTGCCCACTTCTTTCATCGCTTCGGCAATCTTACCACCAATTTCTTTGTCATTGGCCGAAATTGAAGCCACATCGGCAATTTCATTTTGTTCTACCGGTCTGGCGATTTTATTTTTCAATTCTTTAACCACTAATTCTAGACATTTATCCAAGCCGCGTTTAAGAGCAACCGGATTGGCGCCAGCAGTTACATTTTTCATTCCTTCTTTGATAATCGCTTGAGCCAAAACTGTAGCGGTAGTTGTGCCATCGCCCACATCTTCGTTAGTTTTGCTAGCTACTTCTTTTACTAGCTCCACGCCTGCGTTTTCAAATTTATCTTCCAATTCCACTTCTTTAGCAACAGTCACGCCGTCTTTAGTAATAGTTGGCGCGCCAAAACCTTTGTCCAACACAACATTGCGTCCTTTTGGACCAAGAGTCACTTTTACCACATTAGCCAAAGCGTTTACTCCGCGCATTAGGGCTTGTCTGGCCTCTTCACTATAAATAATTTGTTTAGGCATACAGATTTGAATTACGAATTATGAATTATGATTTTACGAAAATGAAGTTGGTATTAATTTTTGCAGCGGCCATCGCACCCCCGCGTGGGCACTCCGAGCAAGCGAGGAGTAGTTTGGACGCAAGAAAATTAATATCAACGAGTATTTTATTCAAACACTGCCAAGATATCATCTTGCGCGACAATTTTATATTCTACTTTATCCAATTCTACTTTTTCTCCACCCCAATTTTTTAATAAAACTTTATCCCCTACCTTTACTTCCATGACACTACGCTGACCATTTTCCAATAATTTTCCCGGGCCAACCGCTACCACTTCGGCTTCGGCTTTCTTTTCATCTTTATCTGGCAGCACTAAACCGAACGAAGTTACTTCATCAGCCTTGATTTGTTTAACCAAAACATTGTCTCCTAAGGGTTTAAGTTGCATACAAAATAGATTAAAAAATTAAAATTTATTTATTATCACTCAAAATAATAGAGTGATAAGAGTGGGGTCATTTTACTACAAACACAAAAAATGTCAAGTATTGATAATATAAAAAAAATAAAGAGGGCACCTGCCTGACAAACCGTGCAAGCGCCCCAAAACTACCGAACTACTTCTTCTTCTGATATCCCCAACCATACGGATATTCCAAATAGGATGTTGGGGCCAGCCCCGCTTCCTCCAAAGCACGCAGACGAGCGTGAAGATACGCTGGTAATATGCCCAGCTTTTCCACCAAAATCCAACCATATTCTCCCATCTCATCAAACTCTGGTTGGTGTTTGGGCAAATCAGTAGTATCAAAGTAAAACTCTTCAACACCTCTGGTCATCTTGCAGATCACTGACGCATTCTCACTAGTGAAAAGAGCCAGCTTCTGCCTGTTTAATATTTTATTTGTGGGCGATTTTTCCTCCGACATGAACTAACCCTACTCTATTTGTTTATTTTTGTAAATAATATCCCACCACCCTCTTTAAATCCAAGTCCTATTACCAACCAAAAAAATACTAGTCCGGAGTACATACTCGCCAACCAATGATCAAACATTCCGCAAACAAATAACACAGCCAACACGGGAGTATAAATTAAATTATTTTTAAAAATCATTTTAACAAAAAACCAAACTAGATAAAACAAAAAGAACGCGGCCGCTAGGCCCATTTCGACCAGAGTAAGTAAATAAATATTGTGAATGGGTTGCAATTCCCATGCGGCCAACTTTGGATATTTTTTGGATAATACAAAAGTATAAGCGCCCGGACCAACGCCAAAAATTGGATTGGATTTTACAAAAGACAATGCTTCGCTATATTGCCCTTGCCGTTGGGCAATAGATTGCGCTTCCAAACGATTATGTAAATTAAACCGCGCGCTAAATACGGGATAAAAAATTATTACCCAAAATACTACTGCAGCTAAGGCGAAAATAATTTGTTTGATAAAGTCTTTTCGCATTGTCATCCCGAGCGGAGCCGTAGCGGAGTCGAGGGATCCCTTATCCTTAGAATTTTCTCCTACTGTGTTTAAGGGATTCCTCCACTTCGGTCGGAATGACAATCGATTAACAGAAATAATAATACCCAAACACGCTACTCCCAATAAAGCCGCCAGCCAAGCCGCACGTGAAAAAGAAAGAACGAGTCCGGACAAAATCAACAACTGGCCAATGCTCACTAAAATTTTGTTGCGGCCGGATTGAACTTTAAAATATAAAATAAAACCTAAAACAAATAAAACCGCTAAATAAATTCCCAACGAATTTGGTGAGCCGAAGCTGCCATAGGCGCGCAACCAGCGCTGGTCCGCAAACTCTATCACACTTGGCCCCAAATTTTGCGGCTCTTGCCCAGCCATGCCCAGCCATTTACTGGCAAAAACAGACTGATGTAAAAATTGATATATTGCCAATATACCCTGAACAATTCCGCCAGACCATAATGCAAAAAGCTGTCTGTCATCCCCTCCTTTCCAAGGAGGGGTAAGGGGTGGTTTGCCGTTGATTGAGGTCAACACCTCGGCAACCCCCTCTT
>CAZQLV010000128.1:0-2840 GCA_964594385.1 uncultured Gammaproteobacteria bacterium
TTCGTATAAATTTACTTTCATACTAGTCAATTAGTTCTTTACATTTGCGGCAAACTCTTTTTTTATCCGTTCCTTCCATTTTAAAACCAACTCTGGTCTCTCGATTGCATTTCGGACAAACCAGCGCTACTTTGCTCATGTGCATTGGGCCGGCGAGTTCAATCTTTTGACCTTTATCACCTTTTTTGTTGGCCTTCATGTTTTTTTTCATGATATTTACACCTTCCACAACTACCTTTTCTTCCTTTGGAAAAACCTGAATAACTTTGCCGGTTTTACCCGCATCTTTTCCGCTCAACACTTTTACATTGTCGTTTGTTTTTATTTTCATATTATAGTACTTCCGGGGCTAAAGAAATAATTTTTTGAAAACCTTTAGCGCGCAATTCTCTGGCTACCGGACCCAAAATGCGGGTGCCTTTCGGTTCTTTTGATTTTCGATCAATGATAATGCCGGCGTTCTCGTCAAAACGGATATAGGTTCCATCTGGTCGGCGGGTGTGATTGCGCAGTCTGGCAATTACTACATGCACTACTTCACCTTTTTTTACCAAACCATGCGGAGCAGCTTCTTTGACGGAACAAGTAACAATATCGCCAATGATTGCGTATCTTTTTTTATAGCCACCCAAAACACGGATGCATTGTAATTTCTTTGCACCGGTATTGTCGGCTACAGTGAGCATTGAACGATGTTGAATCATATACTTCTTTTACTTTTTTATAACTTCACTTAATCTCCATTTTTTGGTTTTAGAAATCGGGCGGCATTCCACAAACTTCACTCTGTCGCCTTCTTTGGCTTCGCCTTTTTCATCGTGAACCGGATAACGCTTACTTACTTTATAACTTTTATTATATTTAGAATGCATCGCCATGGTGTCAACTCTAACAATCACAGTTTTATTCATTCCAGTGGAAACAACTGTGCCTTCAAAATTTCGAGTAGCTGATTGTGTTGTGTTATTTGACATATTGAAAATTACTTTGTTTTTTCGTTTAAAGCCATGGTAATCCGAGCGATAGTTTTTTTAGCCAAACTAACTTTATGAACTTGCTTTAGCTGCTGGCTATGTATTTGGAAAAGCAGGCTGCGCAACTCATTTCTGGTTTCAGCTAATAATTCTTTCAGCTCTTTCTGGCTCTTAATTTTTAATTCTTCCCATTGCATATATTAGTGCTTGGTAACAAATTTAGTCTTTACACTTATTTTAAAAGCGGCATTTCTGATTGCTTCTCTGGCTGTAGCTTCAGGCAAACCACCCATTTCAAACATCACGGTTCCCGGTTTTACAACTGCGACATAGTGATCCGGAGCGCCTTTTCCACCACCCATAGGGGTTTCATTGCCTTTTTTGGTAATAGGTTTATCCGGGAAAATACGGATCCAAATCTTTCCGCCTTTTTTTACATAGCGAGTGAGCACGCGACGGATAGCTTCAATTTGGCGGCTATTTACCCAGCCATGTTCTTGACTCTTAATACCGTAGTCTCCAAAGGCCACAAAGTTATTGCGAGTGGCAACTCCCATATGTCTGCGGCGGCCTTTATGCCATTTTCTATGTAATACTTTTTTTGGTAACAACATACACCTTACTTAGTAGTTCTTTTAGTTGATTTCTCTTCTCCCGAAGGGATCCCTTTGGGATTTTTTTCTTCTTCTTTTTTAGCAAATTTATCACGGCGGCTAAACGCTTCACCCTTATAAATCCAAACCTGAATACCGATTTTTCCATACAAAGTTTGCGCTTCTGCCTGAGCGTAATCAACATCGCTGCGCAACGTAATCAGTGACATTTTACCGGCGGCTAATTTTTCAGTGCGGGCAATTTCTACGCCATTCAAACGTCCACTCATTCTCACTTTTACTCCCAATCCGCCGGCGCTCATGACGCGTTCAATCATTTGTTTCATAACTCTGCGGAATGGAAAACGTTTTTCAATATCGGTAGCGGCATTGGTCGCAACTATTTGAGCTGACAAAGCCGGCTGACGTACTTCTAAAACATTGATCTTTACTTTTAATTTTTGTTGTAAAATTTTACGTTCAATTTGTTTAGCTAAATCGGTCATACCCTGACCGCCCCGGCCAATAATGGTACCCGGTTTTCCGGCCAATATATACACAGTCAAATCTTTAGGAGTTCTTTCAATACTAAGACTGTCAATCAAAGAATCTTTTAATTTTTTGGTTAAAAAATCTCTAATTTGCACTTCCTGTTTTAAAAACAATGGCATCTGAGAATTCTTGGCAAACCATTTTGAGTCCCAGGAATAAATAGTCGGAATGCGGTGAATTTTAGGGTGTACTTTATGTCCCATATTCGATATGAGTGAGCGAATGATTAAATTTATTTAATTATTTGTGAGCGAATGAGAATATGTGCTTTGCATATAATTTCTAGGCTTTAGCTTTCTCTGACTTAACCTTTTTATCAAATGTTGATAATACCAAATTGATATGGCTGGTGCGTTCGCGAATAGGTGTCGCTCGGCCGTGCGCTTTTGGCATTGATCTCTTTAGTACCGGACCGCCATCGACATAAATTTGGGATATTTTTAAATCTTCCATTTTTAATTCATGATTGTGTTTGGCGTTAGCTACGGCGGAATTGAGCAATTTTAAAACCGGGCGAGCGGCTCTTTTTGGCAACACAGACAAAACATCTAAAGCTTGGGATACTTTTTTACCACGAATCATATCTGCCACAAGACGAACCTTGCGTGGTCCCATGCGGAGAAATCTTAATTTTGCGGTTACTTCTGTCATAATATTGATTTAGCGAAATCACGTCGCGTAACGTCCATTGAAACGCGACGCTGTTAAAACTATTTCTTCT
>CAZQLV010000129.1:0-2706 GCA_964594385.1 uncultured Gammaproteobacteria bacterium
TGGTACAGCTCACGCATGACGAAAAAATCTTTTTCTTGGGTCGCGCCCACAACTACTCTATCCGGACTAAAGGAATCTTTGATAGCTTGTCCTTCGACTAAAAATTCCGGATTAGATACAACACCAAAATTTTTTACCCCCGCGTTTTCCAAATCTTTAGCAACCCGTTCCGGTGTATCAATTGGTACCGTGCTTTTGATAGCCACCACGACATATTTTTCTTGACTACCTCCATTACGTTTTAGTAAAGCGCTGGTTAATTCCGATAAGGCGGAATTAAAATAGGAAAGATCATAATCGCCTAGGTTATCTGTAACAGGAGTAGGCACGCAAATAAAAATTACGTCGGCGGAATCAAAGTGGCTGCTAAATTCTGCATAATCATCAATAAAAACCATTCGCTGTTTATTTTGTATAATCAAACTACTCAAATCTTGTTCAAAAAAAGACGCTTCAATCAAATCGCGATTAAACGTATTAAAAATATTAATTCTTTCTGTATTAATATCGTATACTATGGCAGTATGACCAAATTTGGCCATTACCGCGGCGCTACAGCTGCCCACATAACCAGCGCCTATATATAAAGTTTGCATACAATTTTATTTCAAACAATTTACAGTCAAAGCAATTGCCATTCTTAATTTAATTCCCAACCAAACGACCAAACTAAATATAATATTATATTTTTTATAAAAATGCTTTTTGTAATATAGCCACATGGCCTGATAAAAATTATGCAACGATTGTGTTCGGCGTTTAGCGCTGCTTTGCCCGCCAAAATGAATAATGTTGGCTTCACTAACATACACCGTTTTCCAGCCTTGATCAAGGACCCTTTTACAAAAATCCAAATCTTCGCCATAGAAGAAAAACCGCTCATCAAAACCGCCGATTTCCTCATAAACCCGACGGCGGAACATCATTGCCGCTCCGGATAACGCTTCAGCGGGACCGGTAATATCCGGACTGAGATCATATTGTTTATACTCATTTACCAGTTTACTATTTTTAAAAATTTTGGTTAAGCCAAACAGATGAAAAAATGAATTTATCGGATTTGGCAATCTGCGGCGGCAGGCGTGCTGAAACGTAAGGTCTTTATTGAGAAGCCGCGGACCAACCATCATGACGTCTTGATGCTGGTCAAGATAATGTACCAATTTATTTAAGGCTCCTTCGAGCACCACCACATCTGTATTTAAAAACATTATATAATCCCCTTTTGCTATTTTGAGGGCTTGATTATTCGCTTTACCGAAACCAAGGTTATCGGTATTAGTAATTAAAACTACTTGCGGAAACTCTCGCTTGATCATTTCCACGCTACCGTCTTGAGAATTGTTATCAACCACAATTATTTCAAAATTAAAACCGCCAGTTTCTTTATATATAGAAGCAAGAGCATTTCTGGTTAAGTCCGGAGTTTTCCAATTTACTAAAATTATGGACAGTTTCATACTAACAACAAATCATTCTATGCTGGAAATTTAATTTTACCGGTTCGTCTTTCATAAACTCCCACCGGCCAGCCGCACATCTTGGCCAAATCGCCAAACGCGATTATCAAAGGTAGTAAAATAAAACCAATAACTTTTTTAAACGCCGGCAAATCTTTGCCAAACAACTGCCATCGTTTCCAAAATCTGCGACAATAATCAAATAGGCCTGCCAATAATATAAAAATAAATAGCCAGCTTATTTTAATAATTAAAATCAATAAAATAATATTGATTGAATAATATACATAACGAGTCATCTGCCTGCGAAACCATAATTTGCCGTGCCCGTCGCTGCGGCAATAACCGAATAGCTGCTTAAAATAAGTTCTGAGTGTGGTACGAGGACGCCAAAAAACCAACGGTTCACGGACATAATGCGGCTTGATCCCCAGTTTAAAAATTTTAAAATCAAAGACTACGTCTTCACACAGCGGTATCCATTCAGGATAACCACCCGCTCGCTGCCAAACTTCTTTTTTAAAAGCCACTGAGCGACTAGACGGTAGCCAATCTTTCTTTAATTCAGGCTCACACGGAATGGTAGCGGCCGCGATTAGTCGTGTTAAAAAACTATCGCTAAATTTAAACCATGGCCCAAAACCGGTACTCACAAACACAGCATTACCAGACAAAATTGGTTCGGTAATTTTTTTAAACCAATTTAGATCATATGTGCAGCCAGCGTCTGTGACGACAATATTTTCTCCAACAGCTTTATCTATCGCAAAATTTCTTCCTGCCGATATATTACCCTGCCGTTGCCAAACTTTTAGCAAATTATTTTCTTTGGTTTTTTCTAATAATAACTCCCAGGTGCCATCAGTGGAACCGCCATCAACAATAATTATTTCTTCCGGTAAAACCGTTTGAGACAAAATTCCATCTAGCCAGTCGGCTAAGTTATTTCTTTCATTTAAAACAGTTGCAATTAAAGATATCATACTTTCCCCCAATTAATTAACCATGAACGACATCCCAAGAATACGGAATAGTTGAAGAAAGTGGATCAAGACGAATGATTTCGTTTTTATCATGAGGAATAGTGGCGCAATTTGCCACAATAACCGGTGTCGTGCTAATGCATTTAAAACCATTCCAAACTTGTGAAGGTATTTTTACCAAAAGACGATTATCTTCTCCGATACACATTTCCATTAAATTTCCTTTTGTTGGGCTATCCTTACGGTCATCATACAGCACCAGC
>CAZQLV010000130.1:0-2618 GCA_964594385.1 uncultured Gammaproteobacteria bacterium
TGGGCCAAGCGAATAATGCCAGCTTCTACTTCGCTGGCGGCCATAGCCATTAGGTCGGCAAGTTCATCTATTACAAATATTATATATGGTAGCGGTTCGGCCGCAGATTTGTTATAGGAAGCAATATCTCGTTTGCCGGCATCAGCGAGCAGGGTAAAACGTCTATCCATTTCGCCAATAGCCCATTTGAGAGCATTGACTGTTTTGGCAGCATCGGTAATTACGGGTGTGAGCAAATGAGGGATGCCATTGTACATTGTAAGCTCCACGCGTTTAGGATCAACCATTATCATACGCAAAGTAGCAGCGGTGTTTTGGTAGAGCAAACTGAGCAGAACGGTGTTGATACACACAGTCTTTCCCGAGTTGGTGGCACCGGCAATAAGCAAGTGAGGCATTTTTAGCAAGTCGGCAAACCAAACTTTACCGGCCACGTCTTTGCCTAGCGCAATCATCATGTTGTGGTGATCTTGATTTTTAAATTCCGGACTTTCCAACAATTCTTTTAATGTTACCATGGCTACTTTTTGATTTGGCACTTCAATGCCCACCAGCGATTGGCCGGGGATCGGCGCTTCAATACGAATTGGATGAGCGGCCAGAGCCAGCGATAAATCGTTCCCTAAGGTAGTAATACGAGTAAGTTTAATGCCCTTGGCTGGCTTGAGTGAATATTGTGTAACTGTTGGCCCAACGCGTACTTCGCCCATATCTACTTCTATACCAAAATTTTGCAGTGTGTCGCGAATTACTTCGGCATTACTTTTTATATCTCCGGAAGTTGGCTTGGATTTGGAAGTAAACAACAAATCAATTGGTGGCAGATCGCGAATAATCGGTTTGGGAGGCGCGTGCGCTTCGGTTTTTTGGAAAACGCCATCAGCCGACAAATCTTCAGTTGGTTCTTCGTTAGTATTTTCCGATTCTTTTTTAGCGAGCGCGCGCTGTTGAAAAATTCTTTTTTCTTCCTCTTCGTTTTCTTCAATTTCCTCAACCTCGGCATCTTCGGCGCCGGTTTCATATTCGCCGTTTATTTTAAATGCGACAGGTGTTTCTTTTTTAAATGAACTGAAAAAATTGATGATTTTTTTTCCGAACCAACCCAAAAGCAAAAAGAATTTTTTGTGCAGATTAACAATTTGCGCCAGCGATGTGTTAAACAAGAATATAATACTTATCAAAATAAAAGCGCCGAGAACCATGGTGGCGCCCCAATAGCCAAGGTATTGATTTAAAAACCACGCCGGCAAATAACCTACCAGTCCACCGCCATACCCTTGGGTAGCCAGATCAAACATTTGCGCTGGTGGTTTTTGTAAATGAACCAGGCCATTGAAACCTAAAATAAATAAAATTGAACCCAGCCAATGGGTGGCGCGATATTCATAATCCATGTCTTTGATAATCAGAATTCCCACTAAAATTAAAATAATGGGGAAAACATAGCGAACCTGACCAAAAGTAATGGCCAGCAGTGAATCAATGAATTGTCCGACTACTCCGGCTAGAGAAAAGAAACTCAGGGCCGAAAGTCCACCGATGATAAATAAAAAAATAGCCACCAGACCGCGGCTGATATCTGGGTTTAGATTTATTCTCTCGGAGAGAGTTAATTTGCGAGTTCTGTGTCTGCCCATACTCCAACATTGTAGCATATTTTTTGATTGGAGAAAATGTATTGACAGAATTGTTAGTTCATGTTATAAATATGTTTTCTTTAAATATGTCCTAGCCTTCTTTTGGCTCTGTTTAGCAGGTTCAAAAGAAGGCTGGGAACACCCACTTACCCATTCTTCCTTCTGACCGTCTTGGTCTGGAGCTCCACTTTTAAGTGGGAAGAAGATGGTAATACATGGTGATGGAAACAGTTCGTCGGTTGTGGTCCGGCGTTACGGACTACGATTACTTGAGGTTTGCAAACACCAACAACTTGCTGAAGTCGTCTAGGGATAGACAAAAGCTCATTGAGCCAGGGAATAATCCTACATGGTACCGGGTCTCCTACGATCAATCCATCGGTCTCGTGCCGCTCATGAGGCGCGCTGTTGGCCAGGATAACATATCTGAAATCAGGCAAGAAATTACCCAGAAGCGTTTTCCGCTCATGGGTTTGGGCATCCGGTCAGTGAAGGCCAAGGTACAGCCGTATCTTGATGGGGAGACGCGCGCACAGGGCGCGAAACGATTCGTGGATAGTGGGTATCTCTTGGGGAATGTCGGTGATCTGGCTGTCTTCATGCATAATTACCCGCAGGCAATGGTGGGATGGGGATGGGTGGATGCTCTCAATGAAGATGGTCGTACATGGATTGATTCCGAAGGCCGCATCTGTGTCGCTAATGCCAGCGTTTTGCGCACCCGCCGCGCTTTCGCTGTGGGCGGCTTGCAAAGCAGAGTTCTATCATTCTGTGGCGCGCTCATAATTAATGATGAGCAGAAACATTGACAATTTGAACAGTTGGCATTTCGGTGCCAATTGTTCGGTACTTGTTTTCTTAAACTCTCATTCGGTCTCACTGTCGCAGGTGAATGTCCGGGCGGGAGTTATTTTTTTTCTGCATTAAGCTGCGACAAGAATTGCATGTTTTAACTAACGGATCAAAGTTAGAAAACTTTCT
>CAZQLV010000131.1:0-2515 GCA_964594385.1 uncultured Gammaproteobacteria bacterium
GGCCGGCACGATTCGCCAGCTTGATCCAAGTATTGTAGCAGCACGAAAATTGGTGCTCACAGCCTATGATATATCAAGCGACAATGCGCCCGCATCTCAATCCGAAGAATTACAATTTTTAAAAGAATTAGGTTTTAAAACAGATAATCATTGGAAGGTTTGTAAAACCCTGGCCGAAATTGTAACCTTTCACGATTATTGGCAAAAACATAAAACGACCCAAGAATTTTGGGTAGATGGGGTAGTTATAAAAGTTAATCAAAAAAAATACCAAAATGCTTTGGGTTTTACGGGTAAGGCGCCGCGCTGGGCAATCGCCTATAAATTTCCGGCCGAACAAGGCACGACCAAAGTGCGAGAAGTTATTTGGGGAGTCGGGCGCACGGGCGCGATTACGCCTGTGGCAGTTATGGATCCCGTGCAGCTGGCCGGCACCACCGTCACTCACGCCACCTTGCATAACTGGGATGAAATAGAACGGTTGGGAGTACGTGTTGGTGATAGCGTGGTGGTAGAAAAAGCGGGTGATATAATCCCAAAAATTATTCGGGTTTTAGATAAAATGCGTACGGGCGAGGAGAAAAGCATACGAGAACCAAAAGTTTGTCCGATTTGTAAAAGTGAGGTAAAAAGAAAAGATGTAGTGGATGTAAGCCAAGAAAAAAGTGTGGCCCTGTTTTGCGCCAACAAAAATTGTTACGCGCAACAATTGCGCCGGATGATTCATTTTGCGGGCAAATCCGGATTTGATATTGATGGTTTAGGCAAAAAGATTGTTGAACAGTTGGTGAAAGAGGGTCTCATAGAAACTCCGGCAGATATTTTTACTCTTACTAAAGGCGATTTGGAGCCATTGGAACGGTTTGCGGAAAAATCTGCCGAGAATTTGATTAGCGCGATTGACGAATCCAAGAAAATTACTCTAGCTAGGTTTATTAATGCGTTAGGTATTTCACATGTGGGAGAAGAGACGGCGATTAAATTGGCGGAAGAATTCAAGACTTTAGAAAACATCAAAAATACGAGCTTAGAAGATTTGGAGAAAATTCAAGATATTGGCCCGCAGGTAGCTACTTCTATTTATAAATATTTTAAGGATGGAAAAAATAATAAACTATTGAATGATTTAATAAAAAATGGAGTGAAAGTTGAAAGTTACAAGGCAAAAGGTAAAAGTTTAAAGTTGTCCGGCAAAACTTTTGTGCTTACCGGCACCCTTACATCTTTGACTCGCGATGAAGCCAAAGAAAAAATTCGCGCCTTGGGTGGCGATGTGTCCGAAAGCGTGAGCAAAAAAACTAGTTATGTGGTGGTAGGTGCTGAACCAGGTAGTAAAGCTGCGAAAGCAGAGAAATTGGGGGTTGCTATTTTAAATGAGGAGGAGTTTATAAAATTACTTAGGGCTTAATTTATTTTTTGACACACCCGTCTGGGTGTGTTTTAATTTGTCCAGGAACGTTCATTTCAACCAGGGGACTCTCATGCCGGAACCAGAAGAAACGTGCGGCAATATCAAATCACTAAATGCTTTCAATATTAAGTCGCTTTGCCACACTTGTAGCAATAAACTCATGTGTCCTTATGAGTTTGCCTCCAATTTGATTGGAGAAATGAAAACGCCGGGTATGCGGCAGGAGCACATAATTATTGATTGTCATTCATATAAAAAGCAAAAGCTCATAAACACTCCCGGTGGGGAAGAGATTGCTACTAACTTTCCTGTAATTGGCAGTCTGCGTCCGCGTCTTTGGGAAGCCTCTGTTGAAGACCTTTGCCGTAAATGTCCGCCTGAGGTGAAGAATGATTGTGTTCGGCATCAACGGCTGGATAATTTGACAGACATCTCTGTGTCAGCCGGGACTTGGATTCAGGCACAGGTTGTATGTTGCAATCAGTCCGAGCGCCTTTATCAGATTTCGGAACCGAGGAAAAAGTAATGTCTAAAAAAATTAGAAAAAGAATAGCGCGAGGCTCGATGTTGTGGGCTTTCCTTATGGCATGCCTCACTACGGCAGTGTCTATGACACTGGTTACTATACTCGACCATTGTTAACTAAAAAGTTTTGAAAAATGTTAGTTCGGCGCTGTTCGCCATTTGGTGGGCAGCTTTTTTATTAACATTCCATACACTCCTTCTATTTTTCTCAAGTTGCATCTTTGTGGTATAATATCTGTCATATGTACATCAGTTGGTTCAAAGATTTAACCATAAAAGATATTCCTAGTGTGGGGGGCAAGAATGCTTCTTTGGGTGAAATGTATGCCAAGCTAACTTCCAAGGGAATGAAAGTACCAAATGGCTTTGCGCTTACCGCGGATGTCTATTGGGATTTTTTAAAAGAAAATAATTTAGATAAAAAAATAAAAGATACACTCAGAGGTTTGGATAAAAAAAACGTGCATGATTTGGCAGTGGTGGGAAGCAAAATTCGCAAGCTGAATCTGGATGCCAAATTTCCTAAACAAATAGAAAAAGAAATAGGCCTTGGCTACAAAGCGCTTTGTAAATCTTCCA
>CAZQLV010000132.1:0-2470 GCA_964594385.1 uncultured Gammaproteobacteria bacterium
GTATCACCTTTATTTTTTTTGATGTTAACCACTATATCACTTCGGAATTTTCTGATGATACGGCGCACTTTTCGGACACAGTCGATAGGATCAAAGAATTTTGTCAGTCACAAAACGGACCAGTAGTTTTTTGTACATTTGCTTTGCCGTACATGGGACCGTTTGGAAATCTTTTTGAACAGAGTAATTTTTATAGCAGAATTCAAGAATATAATAATCAAATAAGCAACCTGGCCCAGAGCCAGAAAAATTTATTTATTTTTGATATAAACAGATTATTGCATTCATTCGGAGAAAAAAACGCGCGTGACTACAGAGGGCTTTATGCGTTCGATATTCCATTCACCAGTGAATTTTTTTTGTATTTGGCCAATGAGTGGTTGCCGTATATATATTCTTTGGTCGGGAAGATGAAAAAATGTATTGTCGTTGATTTGGATAATACTCTTTGGGGCGGAATTGTCGGTGAGGTAGGGGTGAAGGGGATAGCCATGGGGCCGGAATATCCCGGGGTAGCTTTTCAGAATTTTCAAAGAGCGCTACTATCTTGTTATAACCGAGGACTAATCTTGGCCATCAATAGCCGGAATAACCCAGCTGATGTGGATGAAGTTTTTGCCAAAAATCCGCATATGATTTTGAAAAAAGAACATTTTGCGGCCATTAAAGTAAATTGGAATGACAAGGCCGAAAACTTGCTGGAAATCGCTAATGAGCTTAATATAGGGGTGGATAGCCTGGTTTTTTTTGACGATGATCCGGTAAACAGAGAGCTGGTTAAGACTCGCTTACCAGATGTGGTGGTTCCACATTTTACAATTTCACCCGAGGAATATATCCAAAAGCTGTTTTCGTTAAATATTTTTAGTCAATTTCGGTTAACAGATGAGGATAAGGCCAAAGGGAAAATGTATGCGGCTGAATTGGAGCGTAAAAACGTTATGTCATCCGCCAAAAGCCCTGAAGAGTATATGGCTCAGTTGGGTATATCTATAAAGGTTGACTGTAATAATCCTGAGCAAGTAGAACGTTTGGCGCAACTGACAACAAAAACAAATCAATTTAATCTCACTACGCGCCGGTACACAGAAAGTAGTATTGCAGAATTTATGAGTAGTGGTTTGGTGTATAGTGGTGAGGTTAAAGACAAATTTGGTGATTACGGAATTACAGTAATGGCCATTATAAAGGTAAAAGAAAAAATAGCCGAAGTAGATTCTTTTTTGATGAGCTGTAGAGTATTGGGCAGAGGAGTGGAGAAATCTTTTTTAGATTATATTATTCGTGAATTGCATAAAATAGGAGTAGAGAAGATTAGCGCAAAATATATTGTTACCGCCAAAAATTTGCCGGCAAAAGATTTTTATTCAGCGATTGATTTTACAACTTTGCAAAGCAATGAGCAGGAGACGAATTATGAATTGCAAGTCGATGATTATTTAAACAAGCACAAATTTTCTAGCGAACAAATAAAAATAATAATATAAGTATGGATAAATTAAAAACAATTTTTTCGTCAGTGTTGGGGATCAGTAAGGAAAGTGTTACTCCTGAACTCGCCCCGGCAAATTGTCCGGCCTGGGATTCTCTCAACGCCATTGTTTTGGTTACTGAAATTGAAAAAGGGTTTAATATTATTTTTAATTACAATGAGGTGATGGCGATAAGAAATTTTGCCGAAGTTGTGGCGTTGGTGGGCGCTAAAGGAGGCGCTATCTAAATTATTGCAACATGGAATCATTTTTTTTTCACGAATTGACCGTAGGTCAAACTGCCACCTTTGACTTAACCGTAACCGACGAATTAATTCGGCAATTTTCTGAAATATCAGGTGACTATAATCCGATGCATACCGATCCGGTGTATGCGAAAGAAACTATTTTTAAAAAACCGATTGCGCATGGTATGATTGGTGGGATACTTTTTTCTCGTTTGGTAGGAATGTATCTGCCGGGAAAGTACGCGTTGTATATGTCGCAAGAAATTATTTTTCGCCAGCCTATTTACAGTGGGTATGCGATTTCTGTACGCGGTGAAATTGTTCAAAAAATCGAAGCATTCAAAACAATAAAAATTAAAACGACAATACAGCACGAAAATACCGTATTAATTGATGGGTTTGCGCTTGTTAAAATAATTTTATAATATAGGGGCTAAAGCCCATATATACTCATTCGCTCAGAAATAATTTTACTCAAAAGTAATTGAGCAAGCTCATTACTTTCTCATTCATTATTTCATTCACTCACTTCGTATATGAAAAAACATGCAATAAGTATTCTCCTCGGCCTGTTATTAGCGCTTGCGCTCTCAGCCCTTATTGTTTTTTCCAAAGGAACACAGGAGATTTTTATTTATAATAATTTTTAATATGAATAAAAATGCATTGCTCATCGGAGCGGCCGGCGGTGTGGGGTTAGCAGTTTGCGATAATTTGGGTCGTAATGGCTGGGAAATCTACGCTACATAT
>CAZQLV010000133.1:0-2440 GCA_964594385.1 uncultured Gammaproteobacteria bacterium
TGTCCGCTCGCGCGGACGGCGAGGCGGTGGCTAACCCGAGTCGGCCGCAGCCGGCAAGAGGTGAAGCCGAATCCCTAAGCGCCTACAAAAAATAAAACAACCTTTTAATACGGTTGTTTTATTTTATTTTTAATCAAATCGCGCTCGCTATAGTTACCATTTTTGATAGCCATAGCGAGCGAGGACGATTTGATGTCGAACTCACTCTTTAATTATAAGTATAAGTGAGATTTAGTTAGTCAATGAAGTCGTACACGACTGGCGCGGGTTCGGCAAACCCCATAAAGCCATCCTTTTTGACGTCAATGCTCAGCATGCCGTCGGTCAGGTGGTACAGCAACATCTTAGCGCGCATGGCATCTGGCAGACCCTTCAGTTCTCCATAGAAGGCATGCACTCCGCCAGGGTAATGCTGGCAATCATGGAATAGTAGTTCACATCCATCACCAAAGCGCCTAGTTGTACTTTCATCAAATTTTGTGTCGCCAGAATAGTACACTCGGCCATCAATGACCATGCCAGCCGAGTACATACTTTCAGTAACTCGTCCCGTGGTGTCCGGGATATGCTTGGTCACGAAAGTCTGAATCTTGATGCCGCCGATGTCCTGTTCCCAAGAATCAACACCAAAACCGTCGAGTTTGGTCGGAGGTTTCAGGTTGAAGAAGTGACCCATGAGCATCTCGCCTTTGGGACCACCAAGATCAATTTCCTCGCTAAACGCCAAGCCACCACGGAGCGACCACCCCCACAATACTTGGCTGTAATTGTGTGGGACATAAAGGTTGGGACGGAACTTGCCACTGTTGCGAGCGGCAAGGATACGGGCCATATACATTCCAGCCTCTTCATCTGCTCCCTTGGGCGGTTCCATGATGAATGGCGCTTCATAGCGACGCTTGAGAGCCAACTCTTCCAGACTGCCGATGTGGTCGGCATGGGAGTGGGTGGCAATCAAGTGTTGCACATGATGAACCGTAAGGCCGAATTCAGCCATTTTCAGCGTAGTTTTCGTCCCCAAATCCACGAATAGGGCGGTATCGCCCTTGACGATGATGATGTTCGACTGGAACATTTTTGCTGAAAAGGCTGCTCCAACACCGAGAAAGATGATCCGTAGATGGCCGTTTGTAGTTAGCGGCAGTTGACGCTGGTACTTCCAAACGCCAACTCCAGGAGCCACAAGACGATGTTCATAATCACCAAGATCTAGCTCAACGCGTTTTAACATGTTTTTCTCCAGAAAGCGCCTGTGCCAGATTGGCACACCCCTTTAGCGCAATCTTTGGTTGATATTTAAAAGGGTAATTTAAATTAGCAGAATTATTTGCTTTTGTCAATGATTTATCATAATTAAATAGCCCTGTCTTTCTCAAAAGGCAGGGCTTTATTTTTTATGGTATAATTAATATAACAAAATAAATTTTCTCATGTTCGAAATTATAGAGAATCAAAAAATTGTTTTACATCAAGGAGTATTTAAGAAATCTGTTTCCATAGCGGATGCAGTGTTTATGATTACGGGAATGACTATCGGCGCTGGTATTTTAGGCATTCCTTATGTGGTAGCGCAGGTGGGTCTTAAAATTGGCATTATTTATATTGTGGTATTGGGACTGGTGATGCTTTCCCTCAATCTCATGCTGGGCGAAATCGCCGTGCGAACCAATGAGTCTTTGCAAGTCACGGGTCTGGTCGGAAAATATTTGGGCAAATGGCCGAAATATTTTATGAATGTGATGATAATCTTTGGCTCATATGGAGCATTGCTCGCTTATATTGTCGGCGAAGGTCAGGCATTGTCGGCTTTGTTTGGCGGCGCTCCGATAATCTGGAGCGTTATTTTTTGGGGCATTGCCAGCGCGGTAGTGTGGCGAGGACTGCAAACTATAAAGAGTGTAGAAAGAGTCTTGAGCACTGTGGTAATGATTATAATTATCGGAGTATCATTGTATATTTTTAAAGATGTTAAGATCGCCAATTGGGTGTACAGCGATGTTAGTAAAATTTTTTTGCCTTATGGTGTTATTTTGTTTGCGCTCAACGGCACGCCGGCCATTATTGAAGCGCATGCCTTGTTGCCGCAAGATCAAACTAGTTTTAAGAAAGCTTTAATTATCGGGTCGTTTATACCAATAGTTGTCTATATTATTTTTGCGGTGGCTGTAGTTGGCGCGATGGGTTTGCAAACCACCGAAGTGGCTACGGTAGGTTTGGGACAAAAATTTGGCGAGGGGATTTTACTTCTCAGCAATTTGTTTGCGGTGCTGGCTATGGGCGCTGGGTTTATTGGTTCGGGAATCGCATTAAAACAAAATTTTGTTTGGGATAATAAAATAAATAGGCTAGCGGCCGAATTTTTGGTAATTTCTGTGCCGATTTTGTTATTTTTGCTTGGTATACGTCAATTTATCACCATTCTTAGCGTAGCCGGCGGGCT
>CAZQLV010000134.1:0-2433 GCA_964594385.1 uncultured Gammaproteobacteria bacterium
AGACCGGCAATACATACTAAAAAAACCGGCATGAGCGCCTACATCTATGATAGGATATTTGGCATTTTTTATTACCTCTTCTGCTATACGGTACTCTTTCAGCTTAAAAATTTCATTAAAAACACTCTCGTCCACTTCATCGCGCAGATTTATTTGCCAATTATACCCATTGAATTTAAAAGTAATTTGATTTTGCATTACTATATGATAATAGAAAGTTAATAAAAAAACAACCAACGATGCTTGACAAAATTATAGATTAATGATAGACTTTTCCCATAGCTTAAATTACCCAGAGATCAGATGAAGGTGCCTCCCAAGCTCGTGACTTGGGTGCGGTAGAAAAATACGCATGCGCGCTCAGGGGGCGTCCCCCCTCCTCAGCCCACCTGAGCGTTACGTATCTACTACCCGCAAGGCCCGTCTGATCTCTGGGTTCCTTTTTTTTAAATACATTCTACTTCCAAGGTGGATTTTTTGTTTAAAAAACTTTTATAAAAAATGAATTAATGATACTATGTCTTTACGCTCGCAAGAAATAATTTTTATAAAAAAATATGAAAAATATATTCCTAATCGTTACGGCCACAATTGTGTTGGCCCTATCTATATTTGCCGGAATTTTTTATTACCAAAACTTGCGCGGATCTTGGGCAGCTTTTCAAAAGGCTGAAGATGTTTCTGCTCCTGATAAAAATACTCCGGAATGGAGTTGGGCAACTACCTCGGTCAAAAATAACACGGGTATTCCTTTAGCGCTTCCCTCCGGCTCCACCATAGATACGGTCGCAACAGTGCCAGGCGCGCGGGTAATAGCTGTAGATAAGGCAGGAAACTTGTGGATAAGCCAAACAAGTGAGGGGGAAATTACTGAAATAGAAATGCAAAATGGAAAAATGATAAAACAAACTGTAATGTTTAATGGACTAAAAAATCCTCACGGTCTCGCTTTTGATCCAGATGAAAAAAATATTTTATATTTTGCCGAAGAACAACAAATTTCAAAAGTAAATATAGCTAGCACTGATGCTCCGAAAAAAATAGTAGACCTACCTACCAACGGCCGTCATTTTACCCGCACCCTTGGTTTTGGCCCGGACAAAAGATTGTATGTAGCTATTGGTTCTTCCTGTGATGTTTGCCACGAAACAGATATTCGCCGCGCTTCCATCTATTCTATGAATAAAGACGGCAGCGATTTTAAACAAGTTGCTTCCGGCTTACGCAATTCCGTATTTTTTATCTGGCAAAATGGCCAGCTGTGGGCCACCGAAATGGGCCGGGACTATTTGGGAGACAACCTTCCTCCGGACGAAATAAATATTATTGAAAATGGCAAAAATTATGGCTGGCCGAATTGCTACGGCCAAAATATTCATGATGATAAATTTGATCATAATACCTATATCCGTAACCCATGTATGGCCCCGTTTGAAACTCCAAGCCTCTATGATTTGCCGGCGCATTCGGCTCCGCTTGGGTTAGCTTTTATACCAAAAACCGGCTGGCCAAAAAATTGGCAAGGAGATTTGCTGGTAGCTTTTCATGGATCGTGGAACCGAACCACGCCGACCGGTTATAAAATTGTAAAACTAAAAATAGATTATAGTGGCGACCAACCAAAAGTAATCGGCATAGAAGATTTTATTTCCGGCTGGCTTGGCAAAAATAATACAACCTACGGCCGACCCGTAGATATTGTGACATTGCCAAATGGAACGATGTATATTTCGGATGATAAAGCGGGGAAAATTTACTCGGTTACATTTTAACCTGGACAATACCTTCTTGGCCATCGGCGCTCCACAAATAAGCGTTATATTTTTCAAGTTCTGGACATTTAACCGGCAAACTAATTTCGGGTTTAGAAAATACAACTATGGTTTTGTATTGTTTTTCAGCTAATTCTTTTTTGGCGACACATTTGTCTATATCTCCGGAAAAAATAATTTTTTGTAAAGGTAAAGATTGATCAAATACTTCCATACCAAAAACTTCCATATTTTTAATTAAAACGATCCGCTCAGTTATGTCGGACAATTTTTTTAATGCTTGTAAATACAGATTGGCATCACCACTTTTTATAATGATAGCTTGGTAGTTCTGAGCTTTGGAAAAATCTTCCTCTTTTTCTACATATATAACACCTTTTTCTTTATCTATAATTTGCTCTAAAAAATTATCCTTAGCCATTGGGTAGGCAGTGAGAAACAAAATTTTAGCGCCGCGCAAAAATAAATCTGCTACCAAAGTAACAGAAAATTGGGAACCGCCGGATTTATCTTGATAGGTAATAAGGCAGGGCAGATTATTCTCTGCCAAGTGGTAGGGGGAATTATTTAATAAAATTTGATGAGACACAGAAATAACCTAAAATTGTTCCGAGACCAGGATTCGAACCTGGATAAACAGCTTCAAAGGCTGCTGTCCTAC
>CAZQLV010000135.1:0-2291 GCA_964594385.1 uncultured Gammaproteobacteria bacterium
GCAACGCGGCGCTGGCAGCAGCAATATTTATACAAACCTACAATCAACAGCACCAACATTCTCAGATTAGATTGCATATTTTTGTCGGTGAACAAATTGCCACAGAAAAATTAGAAACTATTCAGGCAATCGCGGCACATGATAAAAATATAATTGTTAAACAAATTAACAATCCTAAACAAGCAGCTTTTCAGATGGACAAAGACGGTCTGGCAAAAAATTTGCGCCAATCAACTGATAATTTGGCACTGGCCGGATATGAAGTCTTGGCTGAAGAATTATCCGAAATTAAAGATACGGCCGCAATTTTTATTCCGACTTCCAGCGGTACCACTGCCCAAGGCTTATATAATGGATTTAGAAAATACAAACTAAATCCGCAAATACACATTGTGCAAACCCCCACTTGCCATCCTTTTGTAGAAAATGAAATTCTGTCAACCGAACCTTCTTTAGCAACGGCTATTGTAGACAAAACCGGCTATCGCCACGATCAAATCAAAAATATCATCAAGCACAGCTCCGGCGCCGGCTGGATAGCGACTAACCAAGCTATTTTGGAAGCTCAAAATATAGTTAAACAAACGGAAAATATAGACATTTCTCCCAACAGCGCTTTATCTATTGTCGGATTGCAGCTAGCTCTAAAAAATAATTGGCAATTTACTGGACCGGTTGTTTGTCTCATTACTGGACGGTAAAAACTTGCTATCTGATGGTTAAATAGATAAAGATTTTGGCAGCGTCCATCGCACCCCCGCGTGGGCACTCCGAGCAAGCGAGGAGTAGTTTGGGCGCAACAAAATCTTTATCTATTTAACTCTTATTTATTGTTTATTCATCAAAACAATCTCGTCTACCCCATCAAAATTCACATCAGCCGCGCCCACACTCACCGGGCCAGTTGCAAAACTGGTAGAAATTCTAAACTGGGACAATAGTTTGCCCGTCAAACTATACACTTTAATTTGTTTACTCAAACCAACATCAAACGCCACAATAATTTCTTTTTGATTATCGCCATTTAAATCCCCCACAGCCACATTTAATGTTCCTCTTAATTTCTGAGCGCTCACAAAAAATCGTTTGTTTATTTTGGAAAAATCATTATTATATACAATAACTTCAGGCAAATTTTTACCGGTTACACCCACCACCACCTGACCATTTTTGGCAGCGTCTGAATTTGCATCTTCGGCCACAGCCACCGATAATCCATTTTTGTAGATTTTGCCGGCCGGAAAAATACTTTCTTTTATCAGTCCGCCATGATAATTAAACGCGATGATTTCTCCGCCCTTATCCTGCGACACAATAATAGAATTTGTAGTTTGGCCGGCCAACTTGCCTACCGCGATATTTAACTCACCCTGATAATTACCCGGGAAAGGAAAGCCATCAAACCACAGTTCCCCGGCGCTATTAAATATTTGCAACTTTGGACCGGTAGCAATAATTTTTTCGTCTACACCATCGCCATCCAAATCGCCATGATAAATTTTGGCTCCGCCCAAAACGCTGTCTTCATACAAAAACAAACCATTACGCGAACGATGGCCCTTAATATCAAAAAAACGAATAAAATTACCATTACCAAAAACTAAATTTTTGACTGTCTGAAATGTGCGCAACATGATGATGCCGTCTTGAGCGGGTAAATTTATACTGTTCACAATCGCGCCATTGTTTGTCTTGGGGTCCTGCGTGCCGTTTATTTTTTCATACTCCCCGCCTAAATCTACATTCTCCGATACACTTGTCGGATTAACTATCGCAATTCCATGTTGATATTCCCGTCGCCAAACATCCTGACTAAATTGCAATTTATTATTATCCGATACGGCCGCGCCCAGTGGCTGGCCAAGGTCTACATTATATTCGTCATACCACCAGGTTTCATTATGAGTTTTGTCGCCGGCATCAAAAGAATAATAACCATCAAGCATTAAGGTGCTAGCCAAACCAAAACGAACTTTTTGATAATTTTTAGCATTGCCGGTATTAGCGCTATTGGCATTAATTACCATAAACCGCGGCTGCGGGCTCCCCTGCTCGCTGGCCGCATAGACTTGCATAGTCTGTGTCCACCCCATCGCCGGAAAATTTTCTAACATAATTCCATTTAGATCGTTATCATAAACATTGCTCGTGGCATTGCCCATAATAATATATTTGCTACCGGCTAATCTTCGAGTTTCCTGATAAATTGAACGCATGCCGGCCTGCCAATGCGCGTCCACGTCCGTATCGGGCAAGCCATCTTTATTTAAGTCAACATTAGTGCCGGTGAG
>CAZQLV010000136.1:0-2273 GCA_964594385.1 uncultured Gammaproteobacteria bacterium
CCCTCCTTGGAAAGGAGGGGATTACAAACGGTCAATTATTTAGTATAACAACTAACTTGGAGAGGTCGCATAGTGGCCTAGTGCGCCGCCTTGGAAAGGCGGTATATCGAAAGGTATCGAGGGTTCAAATCCCTCCCTCTCCGCTTTGAAATAACTTCATTATGATTCATAGTCATAAAATTAAAACTTGGTCCAGCTTTATTGTTCAGCTTCTTTTTTAGCCGGAGGTTAGTGGTATAGTTCTTTCCGAAAACTCACAGGAGGAAAATATGGAATATCGAGCTGTGGGAAATCGTTGCGCAGTTATTCTTGATGTCCTTAATTTACCCATTTCACATGAAGAAGCTTTAAATATAATTAAGTATGACGCTGGTTTTTTTGTTGTAGACATAGATCTTGTAATGTTGGCCAGGCGATGTATCGGTATATCTCAGTATCGGCGTGGGGCATTGTATTCGGATGCTCCCAGAGTTGTTGATTGTTCTAGTTTTGTAAAATGGTTGTACGGACAACGAGGTGTTTGGCTGCCACGACGGACTATTCAACAGTGTAAATACGGTGAAGCTATTAATGTAAATGAAATTATCGCGGGTGATGTAGTTTTTACATCTGGCTGGATCGATTGGTATGATGTCGATCCGGTAAATGGTATTGGGCATGCTGGTATTGCAACTGGTGAAGGAACAATTGTGCATGCTTTAAGCAAAGAAGCGGGGGTGGTAGAAGAACCATTAGAAAGTTTTCTCGGCAATACAAAACGTCAGCTCCGAGGAGTGAGACGCTATATATCAAAAGATGTTCAGGTGCTTACACTTGAAGCTGCATCTGGCATAGAGGTTGAAACGTCAGATGACATTAGATGGCTCATTCTTCAATGGTTACCAAAATGATTCTTGGGCTCCGTGTATATACGGAGCCCTTTCTTTGCTGTAACCATCTATATGTCTGTCGGGTATTATGATATAATAGGCTAATCTTATTTTTAGTTTTTTTGTTATGAATTCAAAGAAAAGCCTAATTGTAGTCGCAGTTTTAATAATAGTGGGGGGTGGTGTAGTTTATTTTTTTGCTCACCATAAAACCGTTCAAGCCGCTCGTGTTTCCACCAATCGCGCCGTTAACCCTAGTGTGGGCGAGAATCGGCCATTAGAAAAATTAAAAGTAGCTACTTTTTCCGGAAAATTAGAAAGAGTAGACACCGGTTGTTTTAGTGATGCGGAATGTTTTGTGGTGGTAGATGGCAAACACGTGACAACTATGGTTGGTTGGAGTCAGGCAGTAGTGGGTGGCGTTCTTGGAGTTGAGGGTATTGGTGATTTACAAAAATATATTGGCAAAGAAGTTGAAGTCTATGCGCAAGACAGGGGCGATGGTACATACACCTTGTATGGAAATGCGGGATTTTACGTTAAGGTAAAATAAAATATAAAAAATGAGAAATTTATTTCAGCCAATAAAAATAACTTTTTCCGATAAATTTTTGGCAAGGTTTTTTCTTCCTTTATTTCCTAAATGGGTTCAACCAAACCATCTGACAACGGCCCGTCTTTTCCTGACGCCACTTGTTATTTGGCTGCTCTGGCAAGAAAAATATTTAAGCGGCGGTATATTATTTGTACTGGCATCTTTTACCGATGCCCTAGACGGCGCTATGGCCAGAACCAGAAGAGAAGTAACACGCTTTGGCAAAATGTTTGATCCGCTTGTGGATAAAATTCTTATCTGTTCGGTTGTTTATATTTTGGTTTTAAAATATGTCAATGTGTATGCGGCTTGGATTATTATTATTTTGGAAGCAATAATTATTTTGGCCGCAATGATTAAAAAAACCAATGGTGACCGGACTATTCACTCAAATATTTGGGGGAAAATAAAAATGAATTTACAAGTATTGGGCGTAATAATTCTTTTATTTTCTATAGTATTTAAGATAGAGCAACTATTGCCGGTTTCCCAAGGTACTTTTTATTTGGCCATTGCTTTCGGAGTTCTCAGCTTGTTTACATATAGTATATAGTTTCTTTTTTTTCTGGTTTAGCGTATAATACATAATAAATAATTTTTAACTTACGCGTATGTCAAAAATGCAAAGTGCCGCCCTGGTTTTTTTGCGGGTGGTAGTAGGTTGGTTTTATTTTTATGCGGGCATTACCAAAGTGTTAAATCCAGCTTTTACTTCGGCCGGATATATAAAAGGAGCTAGTACCATGGTTTGGATGTATCAATTATTATTGAATCCGCACGCTTTAGTAGTAGTAAATTTTATGGTGAAG
>CAZQLV010000137.1:0-2235 GCA_964594385.1 uncultured Gammaproteobacteria bacterium
TTGCGCCCTGAAGTAATCCGTCAATTATACCAATGCCTGCATGACTGATGCCGAGCAGAGTTAAAAAAGCGGGGATTACGGGTGTAATTAGGTCTTGGCCAAAGCCGGAAGCCAAAGCAACGAAAGCGATAATAATAACGTTGCGGGGAATTTTTGATTTTATATTATTCATTTTATAATTTTAGCACATATTTTATTTTTCGGCATTTTTTATAAAATTTTTTTGTGTTATAATATATCCTATGCCCTCAAGTTTAATATTACAAAATAAAATTTTAAATATAAGACAGTCGCGCGTCAGAGCGTATCTTTGGTATTGTGTACAAATAGTTATTATCGCTATAGTCTATGTGGTGGCAGCCAAACTGGGACTATCCCTGGCTTTTTCTACCAAACAAGTGACTACGGTTTGGCCGCCAACCGGAATTGCTTTGGCAGTTTTATTTTTATTTGGCCTGCGGCTGTGGCCCGGCGTGATGATTGGCGCTTTTTTTGCTAACTTATTTACTGCCGAACCGCCGCTTGTGGCTCTTAGTATTGCGATTGGCAACACGCTGGAAGCGGTAATCGGTAGTTATTGTTTAAAGTTTTGGTTTAAAATCAGACCGGAATTGGATCGCAATATAGATGTTTTGGCTATAATTGTTGGTGCATTTTTTTGTACAGCCATTAGCGCCACAATCGGTGTAACCAGTCTAATTGTGGGTGGCTTAGCCAGTCAAACAAATTTTTGGCCAGTTTGGTCGGTTTGGTGGGTTGGGGATATGCTCGGAGCGCTGGTGGTTGCCCCTTTTATACTCAGTTGGCTTGCTCCCGCCACGATAGGTCCTAAATCACTACGCTCTAAATTAGAATTTGTAGCGCTAATTATTTTTGCTGTCGTTCTATCTATTTTAGCTTTTCAAGAAAAAAGTGGAAATGCGACCACCGGAATTTTACAATTTCAATATATTGTTTTCCCTTTTATAATTTGGGCGGCGTTACGCTTTAGCCAGCGCGAAGTTACCTTAGTCACATTAATCGTTTCATTTATAGCAATTTTTTATACGCTTCACGGCTATGGACCATTTGGAGTTTTTGATGGTCGTGAGGTTGGCTTGTTCGCTTTGCAATTATTTATGGGCGTGGTATCCACCACCGCTCTTATCTTAGCGGCCACTGTAGCGGAACGGCGTCGGTCCGAACAAACCAAAACCGAACTAATCTCCATCGCTTCGCATCAATTGCGCACGCCACTTACTGCAATAAAATGGAATATAAATCTTTTGGAAGAAAATAAAAAATTAACCAAAGCGCAGTTGAAGCAAATCCATAATATATTTATTTCTAACGATCAGTTGATTAAATTAGTGGATAATTTATTGCGGGTGACTCGTATTGAAGGAGGTATGGTTAAAGTAAAAAAACAGACTACAGATATAGTGGAAATTATAGAAAAAGCTATGACAGTTTTGAAACCCAATGCTGATTCTAATAAACAGCGCTTAATTTTATCTGGAGGAGATAGGCCAAAAAATGCTTTAGTGGACCCCACTCTTCTCAATGAAGTAGTGGAAAATCTTTTAAGTAATGCTGTTGCTTATGGAGCAAAAAATTCTACCATTAATATTAATATTAATGAAGAACCATCTCGCTACCATGTGGCTATTACTAATCAAGGTTCATATATTCCTCCGTCGGAATCAAAAAAATTATTTACTAAATTTTATCGCGGGCCGGAGGCGCTCAAATTAAAAGCAACTGGAAACGGACTGGGACTTTTTATTGCCAAATCAGCTGTGGAATCTAACGGCGGTTCCTTGGGGTTTGAATCTTCGCGCGAGCATGGTACAACTTTTTTCTTTACCGTGCCGCGCAAGTAGAATAATTTTTTGTGCTGTGGATAACTTTCAAAAAATACTATTGACATAATTTTATATAGGGTATATTTTAAATGTATCAGAGAGCTTAGGTTCGATGGTAACAGTCGCGAGACCACGTTTCGCAACCAACACCTCACCAAACCTCTCTCACACACGGATTCCACAAAGATCCACCCATTCTCCCCAGAGGTTAGCCACGGCTGACCTCTCTTTTTTTTATTATTTTTCACCTTGACCAAAGAGGATACGCATAGTAAAATGCCATCAGCGAAAAAATTGTTTTAAGACAGCTTAGAATATATATGCAACTAAAACGAACTTTGGCCATCTCAATTATTAGTTTATCTATTTTTTTTGTTCCGCAAGGTACTTT
>CAZQLV010000138.1:0-2208 GCA_964594385.1 uncultured Gammaproteobacteria bacterium
CGATGATTTTTCATGCGATCGAAAAAGCGGTCAGCGCCGGTGTAGAAGAAATTTTTATCAACACCAATCCGGGTGAAACCGAATTGCAAAAATATATTGGTGATGGGGGTCATTGGGGAATTAAGATTACTTTTTATGAACAAGAAGGCGGGCCGCAAGGCGTAGCGCATGTGGTAAAACAGGCCGAAAAATTTATCGGCAATGATCCGTTTTTATTTTATTTATCCGACAATGTTATTTTGGGCAGTATTAAAGATTTTGTAGATGAGTTTGTAAATGGTAATTATGATTGTATGTTAGCTCTGTCTAAGGTAGAGGATCCGGAAAGATTCGGGGTGCCGGTTTTGGATGCTAACGGCAAATTAACAGATGTCATAGAAAAACCAACTAATCCGCCTAATAATTTTGCCGTTACCGGCATTTATTTATATGGTCCAGGAGTATTTTTTAAAGCGTTTGATCATATTCAAAAAAGCGACAGAGGAGAATACGAAATTTCTAGTATTCATTCGGATTTATTAAAAAATAATTTAAAAGTTGGTTATAAAGAAATTACCGGTTGGTGGAAAGATACGGGCAAGGCAGAGGATTTGATTATAGCTAACACGCTCTTAATGCAAGAAATTACTCTGGAGAATTTTAAGGTAGAAGGACAAGTAGAAATGGGAGCGCAGATAGGAGAGAAAGTAAGAATTGGTGTGGGCACAACGGTAAATCAACATGTAAAAATTATTGGACCAGCCTTGATCGGAGAAAATTGCACACTGGCCGATTGTGAAATTGGACCAAATATCACGATTGGAGCAGGTAGTACTATCCAAAATGCCGTAATTAAAGATTCAATTATTTTAAATAGGTGTCAGATTACCGGTGAAGTGAAATTGTGTGACAGTATTATTGGCGCGAGTGTGACTATCGCCAAAAAATCTTCTGATTTTCAAAAAATGATCCTCGGCGAAAATACTATACTAGAGCTTTAGGTTTATTATTTGTAGCTTTCAGTATAATTTGTTACTATAAAATTCATATTTTAATGTATGCTAACCAAAGAAAGATTAAAAATATTTTTTATTTTTATAATTGTCGCGGCCATTTTTTTTGTTGGCGGGTGGTTCGTTAAAGGCAGGTACTCTACTCCTATAGGCGAAGTTAGCGAAAAAAGTACAGCGTTAAGATTGAATGGCTATAAATATACCTCACCATTACTAACTTGCGATTCTAATCCTGGTAAACAATCGGCCAGATTAGGTAGTATACAGAAAGCGCTGCAAAGTGTAATTAACCAAGAGATAAAAGATGGACATGTTACTACCGCGGCTATTTATTTTCGTGATTTAAAAAATGGCGGTCAAATTAATGTTAATGGCGATGAGAAATTTTATCCTTCGAGTCTACGCAAAGTACCATTAATGATAGCTATGCTCAAAGCCGCCGAACCTAACCCCAGTTTGCTTGCTAAAATTAAAGTTGCTTTTAAGGATCCGGATCAAAATGGTGGCCAAGAAATAAAACCGACAGATTTTGCCAAAACGGGCAGTACTTATGCACTCAACGAACTATTGGAAAAAATGATTAAATATTCAGATAATAACGCTACTTTTGTATTTACTAATTTATTAGGTGTTGATACTATTAAAACAATTTACACTGATTTGCAGGTACCTTTTCTTATTCCTAGCTCAAGTGCTTCTAGTACTGCCGAAATTGATTTTATGACTACTGATCAGTTTGCTTATTTTTTTAGAATTCTTTATAATTCCACCTATTTAAGCAGTGAACTATCGGAAAAAGCTTTGGAATTATTGACTAACACAGATTTCAAAGCGGGTCTGGTGGCCGGAGTGCCCCAGGGCACAGTGGTGGCCCACAAATTTGGTCTCACTTCGCTTGAAGATAAGCATGGCAATGTTTCCAGTCGTGAATTACATGATTGCGGCATAATTTATTATCCGCAAAATCCGTATCTTTTGTGCATAATGACCAAAAGTAACGCTGATTTACCAACTATAGAAAAAACCATTCAAACTATTTCCGCAGCGGCTTACCAACAGTTTGATAGTATAGTAAAAAAATAAAAAATATGTTTTGGAACTGAAAACTTTTTGTTTTCGCCGCCTTTGCTGAAGCTACGGCGAGCCTATGTCGGGCTAGTGGGACTTGGCTTCACCTCTCACTCGCTTCCACTCGTTCGGGTTAGCCACCGCCTCG
>CAZQLV010000139.1:0-2150 GCA_964594385.1 uncultured Gammaproteobacteria bacterium
TAGAAGAATCAGAAAAAGGACCTCGCGCTGCTAACGTAGTACGCGCCTAATTAAACTTCATTGTTTAAAACAAAATCCACCTTTCGGGGTGGTTTTTGTTTTACTATTTTTTCCCAATTTTATTTTGTTTTCATTTGGCAGGCTTTGCAAGTACCAAAAAATTCAAGTGAATGTTGGAGAATTTTAAATTTGTTTTTTTCCCAAATAGCCTTCTCTTGTTTTTCTAAATCAGTGGGGAAAGATACGTCCTCAATTCGCTGGCATTGCAGACAAACCAAATGGTGGTGATGGCCGCTTTCACCTACCAACTCGTAACGTTTCGTTCGGTCGGCAAAGTGTACTTCATGTACAATACTAAAACGTTGCAGTGTTCCAAGCTGCCGATACACTGTAGTTTTATTGGCCTTGAAACCATTTTTATCAAGCTCCGCCAAAAGTTCTTGAGGCGTACGAGGAACCTTGCTCTTTGAGAGTATCTCAACCAAAGCAATACGGATTGGCGTGATCCGTTCGCCGCCTGCTCGTAATTTGATAATGTAAGAATCAGTGTGCATATTATCTTTTAAAATAACTTGTCCTTAAAAGGACAGCTCCAAAAATGACCAACATGATTAGGACGATAGTACCACCAGAAGAAATATTTAAGTAGAATGAGGCAACAATGCCAGTGAGAACCGAAAAAAGGGAAATTATCTCGGCCCAAAGCAACGTACCTTTAAAACTTTTCTTAAGTTGTAAGGCAATAACAATCGGCAAAACTAGCAATGCTGATATAAGAAGAATTCCAATAATTGGAATGGAAATAGCAATTGCTGCTGCCGCTAATATAATAAACAGGGTGTTAAAAATACGCACCGGAATGCCACTCACTTTAGCCGCTTCTTCATCAAACGATATGTAAACTAACTCCTTATAGAAGGCAACTAGGGTGGCGGCGATAATAACACTTAACGATAAAATAATATAAATATCGGCTTGTCGCACGGTAACAATACTTCCAAATAGATAACTAAATAGATCAACGTTAAAACCATGCGCTAGGCCAATAAGCACAATAGCTAATGCCAAACTACCAGAAAGAAATATGGAAAGTGCGCTTTCCCCATAAATTTTTTTGCTAGTGCGTAATCGTTCAATAGCTATTGAAGAAAGAGCGGATGCGCCTAAGGCCGTAAGCAAAGGATTTATTTTTAGAAGTAGCCCGACAGCAACGCCAGCTAGGGACACATGCGACAATGTATCCGCTATAAGAGAATAACGGCGCAAAACTAAAAAAATACCGATGAGAGGCGCGATGGCACCGATCAGAAGGCCAGCCTGCAATCCCCGTATAATAAAACTATAATGAAAAATTTGGAACATAACTTAATGGTTATGCAAAATCTGACGAATATTTTTACCGTATAACTTGTGTAAATAATCGCCTTTAATAAATTCCTTGGGTTCGCCGTGATAAATAAGCGTTTGGTTAATACATGCTAGCTCGGTTACTTCGTTGGCTATAACATCAATGTCGTGAGAAATAAGTATTAGCGTCAAACCATATTCTTGATTGAGCTGTTTCAAAAGCGCATAAAACTGTTCTTGCGTTTTCACATCTACTCCCACAGTTGGCTCGTCTAAAAAAATAACTTCTGGCTCACCAGCTAGGGCGCGGGCAATAAATACTCGTTGCTGCTGACCACTGGAAAGATCGCCAATCAACCTGTTTTTGAAGTCAAACATTTCTACCTGTCGGAGGGATTTTTCAATAATGGCTTCATCATCTTTATTCAAACGTCTAAGCAACCCCTTTTTCCCATACCTGCCCATAGCGACAACTTCGTGAACAGTCGCAGGAAATAGAGGATCAAAATTGATTGCTTTTTGTGGCACATAGCCGAGCCTTGACCATTCTTTAAAACACAAACAATCACTGCCAAAGAGTTTTATTTGTCCAGAAGTTGGTTTAAGAAGCCCTAACATTACCTTAAGAAGCGTAGTTTTACCACTCCCATTGGGGCCGATAATACCAAGATAATCACCCTGATGTACTGTCAGGGTGATGTTCTTGAGAACAGGGGTATTGCCGTAAGCAAACGAAAGATCGCGTACCTCAATAATATTTTTTGTATGGTCTATTGACATTGGAGAACTGTTTTAAGATTAGC
>CAZQLV010000140.1:0-2149 GCA_964594385.1 uncultured Gammaproteobacteria bacterium
GTGATGTCTGTGGCCGCATCTTGGGAATTTTATGAATATTTTTCGGATATGTTTTTTGGTACCCATGCGCAACTGAGCGTGGATGATACGATGAAAGATATGATCATGGGTACACTGGGAGCGCTCACTTTTGGGATTGGTTGGATTGTTTCTAAATTTTTTAAACCAAGCAAAACTATTGACATAACTTAATAGTTAAGTTAGTATCTGAATAGGCGATGGGTCTGCTGTTATTAAAAACAGCTAACCAGGAGGTTCGATCACTTTCGGGTGATTTACTCGGGTGATTCATGGATAACCATCGTGGGCAGATCGGTCCTTCCTGACGCTGCCAGCAGCAGGATTTCAGTCCTAGGAAACCTGGATCCTGCAATAGGGTTGCTATCTTCGTAGCGCCCTTCTTTTTTTGCTTTTTTCTTATAAATTTGTTAGCATAGCTCATGTTATGAATGGAAAACTATATATTGTAGCCACGCCAATTGGAAATTTAGGCGATATTACTTTACGCGCCATAGAAACATTGAAAGATGTTGATTTTATTTTATGCGAAGATACGCGGGTGACAAAAAATCTATTAGATCATTACGAAATCTCCAAGCCGCTGATTAGCTATCATCAGCACACCGAAGGTAAAAAAATTAAGGAAATTGTCGGTTTATTACAAGATGGTAAAAATTTGGCATTGGTTACCGATGCCGGCACCCCTGGTATTAGCGATCCGGGCGGACTACTTATTGAGCAAGTAGTTAAGAGCCAAGAACAAGTAGAAATCGTACCTATTCCTGGCGCCTCGGCTGTCATAGCCGCACTATCTATCTCCGGTTTTCCTACCGACAGATTTACTTTTATGGGTTTTCCGCCCCATAAAAATAAACGCCAAAAATATTTTAAGGAAGTGGCCGTTTGCGAAAATACCGTAGTTTTTTACGAATCTGGACATAGAATTAAAAAATGTTTGCAAGAACTAAAAGAAAACCTGGATCCAAATAGAAAAATTATGGTTTGTCGAGAACTTACCAAAAAATTTGAAACTATTTATAGGGGAACAATTGGAGAAGTTTCAGAAAAAATGCAGGATGAAAGAGGCGAGTTTGTAGTTGTAGTTAATTCATTATAATTATATGCGAGACAAATATTATCTCACCACCGCTATCCCATACGCTAACGCCGAACCCCACATTGGTCATGCGTTAGAATTTTTATATACCGATGTGATGGCACGCTACCAGAGATTACTCGGCAAAGATGTGTATTTTTTAAGTGGTACAGACGAGCATGGACAAAAGGTTCTAAAAACTGCCAAAGAAAAGAATCAGGCAGTAGAAGATTTTGCGGCCGAAAAATCCGCCACCTATTTAAACCTGGCTGATCAGTGGAATATTTCCAATAATGATTTTATTCGTACGACCGAAACTCGGCACATGAAATCCGCTCAAGAATTCTGGAAAAAATCTTTGGCGAGTGGTGATGTCTATAAAAAAAGTTACACAGGATTATACTGCGTTGGGTGCGAATTATTTAAATTAGAAAAAGATTTAGTAGATGGGAAATGCCCGGATCATCATACAGTTCCGGAATTTTTTTCCGAAGAAAATTATTTTTTTAAGCTTTCAAAATATCAAAAAGCGCTAGAGGATTTTTTTGAAAAAAATCCTGAATTTGTCTACCCCGAGCATCGTTTTAAAGAAATGAAAAATATTCTCAAAAATGGTTTAGAGGATATTAGTATTTCTCGGGTAAAAAATAAATTGCCTTGGGGTATTCCGGTGCCAGACGATGATACACAGGTTATGTATGTTTGGTTCGACGCGCTTACCAATTATGTTACGGCTTTGGGGTGGGGAAGTGAGAATGAAGAATTATTTAATAAATATTGGCCCGCCGATGCGCATGTGATCGGCAAAGAAATAAATCGTTTTCATTCGCTTTTGTGGCCAGCTATGCTAATGTCGGCCGGACTAGAGCTGCCCAAACAAATTGCCGTGCACGGTTGGATAACCGTTGATGGTCAGAAAATGAGTAAGACGGTGGGTAATGTGATTGATCCACTCGAACTTGTACAAAAATATCCACTGGAAGCTGTACGCTATTTTTTGATGCGTGAAATTCAATTTGATAATGATGGTGATTTTTCTTATGCTAAATTTGA
>CAZQLV010000141.1:0-2101 GCA_964594385.1 uncultured Gammaproteobacteria bacterium
CATACTCCGGTTGATAAAATTTGTTGCGTGACAAATTGTGAAATATATTGATTCAGTCTGAGACCATTTATTTGAGGCGCATTGTCTGCCACGTTGAGCATCCAGGTGCCGGGCCAAAAACTTTTTTTATTGTTTTGCGCGTCAGCCAGATACCAATCCGGGCTGATGCCGGCCGCTAATTTGCGGCGCATCACACTACTACCGACAACAGCATCCGATTTTATTTCTTGCGGAGTAATATAGGCCAAAATAATTATATTGGGATTTAATTCTTTAATTTTTTTTAAGGCCGACAAACTAGTAACTTGATTTTCCATATCCAAAATTAACAGATCCCATCTGGCTAACTCCCCTATTTTGTCGGCGGGAATTTGCCAACCTAAGTAATAATTAGCTCGGCGCGGAGCAATGCGAATAGCCGAAGAAGCACGCGGAAACAATAAACCAATATAAGCAAATACAACCAATACTAAAGCAGCGGCTATCATGTGACACCGCTTAATTTTTTGTTTTTTTATCCTTCGTTTAGCTTTTAATGGCATAGACTAAACTAATCTGGATTTTAGCATAAGTTCGTGTTATACTCAAGATAAATTGTCTATATGTCTAACTACCTAAAAAACTTTTCTGTCAGCGCTTTAGCCATTATTTTTTTGGCTATTTTTACAGCAATCAACCCCAATACTGGATTTGACATTCTCGCTTTTTTACTTATACTTTTTATCATTTTACAAAAAATCTTTGGCGAATATTTTATCCTGATTCTTTTGGCTATGCGCCCGGCCCTGGATTATTGGCGGGATTTTAATTTATTTTCTTTTCAATTTATTAATTTTAATACTAATGCGGCCATTTCGATTTTTTTACTCATCTGGTCAATTATTTTCTTTGCGAAAAATTTTTCTTATTTCAAACAACTGCCCCTCAAAATTCCTTGGTTTATCTTTATCGCTTGGTGCGCCTTGTCGGCAATTTACACCTATGATTTAGCCTCTACGATCACCGAAACAATGAAATTGGCCAATTTATTTGCTCTCTTTGGCATTTGCTATATTATGGCCAGAAAAGACGGCCCGATATTCAAAAAATATTTTTTAAAAGCGGCTCTAGCGGGGGCAGTCATCCCTCTACTTCTTGGCATTTACCAATTTATTACCAAAACCGGCATGGATATAGATGATATTTCCAACCGAATTTATGGTACATTTGCTCACCCCAATGTGCTAGCAACTTTTGCGTTGGTTTTGCTTATGCTGCTGGTCAATGAAATTATTACCAAAAATACTAAGATATTTTCTTCGCTCACTCAGGAGAGCAAGCAAGTTTACTCTCCTCTCGCTCGACTTGAAAATAAATCGCAAACTTTTTTTGATTATAAAACCGACACTGCGGCCAAATTTTTGGGATTATTTTTACTAATTATTATAGCTCTTACTTATACTCGGATTGCTTGGATTGGCGCGGCAGTTTTATTTATTATTATTGGGGCTATTTATTATCAGAAAGCGCTCTTTGGCCTGCTCGGAGCAACTATTTTATTTTATGCGCTATTTTATCCGCTCAATAATTATTTAATTAATAACTATAATATAAACTTGCAAGCATCCGGCTTGATTCTTAGGTTAACTTCCCGCAACGAAGATTCCGATTCTGTTCGCTGGCGCGCGGATTTGATTACTAAAGTATTTCCTTTATTCAAGAAAAAATATATTCTTGGCTATGGCTATGGAACTTTCGCGCGGGTTTGGGATGATAATAAAGATATAGAAAATTTGTGGGATAATACTTCCGAAGCGCATAATGATTATATAAAAGTAGCTTTTGAAGCGGGCATTATTGGTTTATTTTTCTTCTTAACTATTTTTGCCAGCTTGCTGTATAAACAAATGAGCTTCGCGGTAAAAAATAATTGGAATAATCTTGTTTTTATAGCCAGTATTATTATTTATTTAATCTTAAGTCTTTCGGATAACATACTTCATCACACGCCGATGATTTGGTGGCTGTGGGCGGCGTGGGGGGTTTGGACGAGTGAGTTTAAAGTTGAAAGCAAAAAGTTATAAAGCATTATTACCCCGCCCTTCGCGAAGGGCGGGGTTTT
>CAZQLV010000142.1:0-2095 GCA_964594385.1 uncultured Gammaproteobacteria bacterium
TAGAAGGATCAATTGAAACATACGCTACGGATATTTCTAAACAAGCTTTGCGGGTGGCTAATAAAAACGCAAAAAAATACATGGTTAATATAAAATTTATACATGGTAATTTATTACAACCTTTACTAAAAGATAATAAACTAAAAAATAATCCGCTAATAATTACAGCTAACCTGCCTTATGGTTGGTCGGCTTGGAAAAATAACAGCTCATCTGATAGCAAATCCATTAGAATGGAGCCGGCCCTTGCTCTTTTTACTGGCGAAAATGGCCTGGCTCTTTATCGCCGATTACTAGAAGAAATTAAAATACTAAACCGAACGCTAACAGCTTTATTTGAGTTTGACCCCAGACAAACAGAAATGCTCAGCCAGCTGATTATTTCTATCTTGCCAAACGCAAAAATAGAAATCAAAAAAGATCTGGCCGGGCGAGATCGGCTGGCGATAATAAAAATTTAAAACTATTATTTTAATTACTTACCTCTACATTCACATCCTGCGGCACAACTTCTACCCAAGTATTGCCAGGCGCCAACAAAACTTCTCCCCCGTATTTATTATAAAATCGCGTACGATATGTCTGACCCAACTTTGCCCAAGTTCCATATGTGACTGAGCCTTTTTTTAATATTATAGCCTTGCCTGTTCCCACGGTTTTTATTTCCTTACGTCCTTTATCATCACTGGCTATATCTGACACATTGGCAAACTGCACCAAAATATTACGGGCTTGTACCGGGGACCCATCTTTATCTTTTTCTATATTTCTATTAACACTCCGAGTATAATTTAAATTTTTGGAATCATATGTCCAAGCAACCTCAAAATCGGGAACAAACCGAATTTTTAACTCACTTGTAGCAAACATAGTTTTTCCCACTATCTTGCTATACTTCCAAGCTTTGTCCGGGGTAAATAATTTTTTCTTATCTCCGTACGCACCTACAATCTTCTGCCAAGAATCACTGCTGGTATACAGATTGTGCGGCGCCACTCTATCTGGACTGCGCCAATAATACTCCCCCCAAAAAAATTCATTGGCATCAAAAACATTTCTATTTTTAATAATATCTAATGCTTGTGGTGAACCGCCAGAGTGCATGTACAAACCATCACCATATTCTTGTAGCCAATCTATAAAATAGGAACGAGCGCTACGCACCGGGCCAACTTCGGCAATCTTTTGTTTGACGTCAAAAATAGCCATGTAACGAGTAAATCCTCCTTCGACTGGCGCTTCATAAACTATTTTGGCTTGAGCTACACTTGATTCTGGGTACGCATCAGGGTGATTATCTATCATTACACCTACCACTTGAATGGTTGCATCGGATTTTTTATTTACCATTTTTCCATCCAAACCATTTGTATATTTTACTGCGCTAATTACCACGTCGTTATTAGTCATCGCTTGCGAAAATTCTAATGATAAAGGAAAGATAAAAAAAATATACCAAAAACCAACTACCATCAAAATTGACAGAGGAATAACGCTAAATAAAAAATGTAAATGTTTTCTTTTTTTCATATTTAACAAAAAACAGACTTAATATATTATAGTCTGTTTTTTGAATTTTTAGAAATCTGCGCATAATAGGCAGACTGTTATTTATTTTACTCTTTTTTAGCCTCTTCCTTCTTTGCGCCAGCTTCTGGAGTAGCGGCTTCACCTTCAGCGCCTTCCTCACCTTCTTCTTTCTTCTTGCCTGCAGATTCAATCTTACTCAAATCAACCGGAGCGGCAGCAGCCTCCATAGCCTTAATTTCTTCTTCAGTCATGGCCGGAGTAGCCTTAGCTACCAAATCTTCTTCTTTAGGGCTGGTAATAATAATCCCGACCGGAACAGATAAATCTTTGACTTTAATCACATCGTCAAAAGTTTTAAGCACGGCCACATTAACATCAATATGAGAAACTAGGTCTTTTGGCAAACATTTAACTTCTACTTCACTAATTGCGTGCATCAGGGTTCCGCCTTGTTCTTTAATCACTGGAACTTCGCCAACAAATCGCAATTCAACCGTAGCGGTCATTTCTTTGTTCATATCAATACGGCGTAAATCCACATGCACTACGCGATCGGTAACCGGAT
>CAZQLV010000143.1:0-2029 GCA_964594385.1 uncultured Gammaproteobacteria bacterium
AGGGTTTTGAGCCGAGCATTAAAAGCGCTGGTGGACAGCATGTGCACTTCGTCGATAATAAATACTTTGTATTTTGATTTTGTTGGTTTAAATTGGGCGTTTTCTATGATATTTTCACGCACATTATCTACACCTGTATGAGAGGCAGCATCTACTTCTATAATATCAATACTATTTCCGCCCATTAGTTCGTTGCAAGAAGAACATTGGTTGCAAGGTTCATATTCACCATCTTTTCTACTTTGGCAATTTACTGCTTTGGCAAGCAATCTGGCCAAAGTAGTTTTGCCCGTGCCGCGCGGACCGGAAAACAAATAAGCATGCGCGATTTTATTGGTTGCGATTTCGTTCTCTATAGTTTTTATAATATGTTCTTGCCCGGTAACGTCGGCAAACAATTGCGGGCGATACTTTCGGTAAATAGTGGACATAAATTATTATAATCCTGTTTCACTCAATTCGGTTTTTCCTTCTTTGATAGCTACACCTAGTCGCGCTCGTTCGGTGATTTCCGCTTCCACAATTTCTCTGGGCCGACCGTATTTTAGCCTAGACAACTCTTTGATTGCCGCGCCTAATTGTTTGTTGCCAGATTGTGGCCCGTAAGTAAGCATATTAAACGGTTTTGAAGCGGTATTGTCAATAAGAAGTTTTACATAAGCGGTTCTGGCCTCAACGTTTACTAGGTCATAGGCGCTAAAAACCGGGGCAAATTCTTTGGACAAAATCTCGGCATCTTCCACACCAATACGAAAACAAACTATTGTACCGGCATTGCCCAAAACCGCATCGCGCACGGTAGTTTTACCCTTGTTATCTTCTAATTGCTTCATATATTGGTGGGCAATAATTAATTCTAAACGGTATTTGCGCGCTTCGGACAAAATAGTGGCGATAGATTCGGTGATAAAGTTTTGGAACTCATCTATGTATAAATAAAAATCATGGCGGTCTTCTTCCGGCATAGAAGCTCTTTCTAAGGCAGCCATTTGTAATTTGGAAACAATGATTAGGCCTAATAAATTAGAATTAATTTCTCCTACCAATCCTTTGGCTAGATTTACCAGTAATATTTTTTTCTTATCCATTATTTCGCGGAAATTAAAACCGGAATGAGTTTGGCCAATGATATTACGGATCATAGCGTTTTCCACAAATCGGCCTACTTTAGAAATTAAGTAGCCCAACATTTCTGATTTATGAAAATCAGAAGTTTTGGCCATTTCTTTGTCCCAAAAGGCCAAAACCATAGGGTCGGTAACTTTACTTTTCCATTCTTTAACGAACTCATCATCGGTAAACATACGCGGAATTTCGGCAATGGTGCCTGGGTTTTGCGTATCGGCCATAAGCGTAAGCATGACATTGCGCATATTATGCTCAAACATCGGCCCAATCATGGACGGGTCAGTAACTAATTTATAAAAAATAGAAATCATTTCTTGGGTGGCAAAATCTTTTTGTTCCTCGCTTTTTACATCCAGCATGTTGAGACCAATCGGTCGTTCCACATCAGCCGGATTAAAATAAATAACATCCTCGGCGCGTTCTTTGGGAACGTGCTGTAATACATAATCCACAAAATCCCCATGCGGATCTATCACACACACACCCTCGCCGTTGATAATATCTTGCACGGCCAAACCTTGAATAAATACGGATTTTCCACTACCGGATTTACCGACCGTATATAAATGGCGGCGACGATCTTCACGTTTCATGCGAATAATAGTTTCCTCGCCTCGGTAGACAGCCCGGCCCAAAATAAGTCCTTCTTTAGTCATGTTGGTGGGCGGCGGAGCTTTACGCGCGCCTAGCCAGTTGATGTTGGGAGTTTCGGTGCTCGGCAAAGGTAAATGCCAAAGGCTGGTTATCTCTTCGGTATTAAATACCATGTATTTGTCTTCTCGAACGCTGCGATAAATATAATCCCGAATAAGAGAGTTGGGTCGGCGAGGAACTACGGCCCCAAACGTATTACCGTAGCGGTACAAATTGTATTGGCTAAAAGCATTGATAATATTTTCTA
>CAZQLV010000144.1:0-2012 GCA_964594385.1 uncultured Gammaproteobacteria bacterium
CTAGGCAAAACTACCAAAAAACCAAAAAAAGTAAAAGAAGTTAATCCGATAAAAGTTGCGCTCATCGGCAAACCAAATGTGGGCAAATCTTCATTGTTTAATGATTTAATTGGCAAAGAGCAAGTAATTGTTAGCAGCCTGCCGCACACGACGCGCGAACCACATGACACCTTGGTAGAAGTAGATGGCAAACCAATTATCTTTGTGGATACAGCCGGTATTCGCCGCAAAGCCAAAGTATCCGGAGAACTCGAACACGCAGGTATTGGCAAAAGTCTCAACATGATTAAGAAAGCCGATATTGTTTTATTAGTTTTAGATGCAAGCGAACCCATTGCCACCCAAGACCAACAGCTAGCCGGATTGTTGCGAGAAAATACGCGCAGCACCATTATTTTGGTAAACAAGTGGGATTTGGTAGAAAAAGAAAATACCGATGAATTTAGAAATAAATTTAAGGCTAGAATTTACGCCGACTTCCCCCACCTAGATTTCGCGCCGGTTATTTTTATTAGCGCCAAAACCAAATACAAAGTTCACGAAATCTTTCCGCTTATTTTCCGCGCCTGGGATGAACGACATATTATTATCCCCGAAGACGAACTATACGCATTTTTCAAAAAAGTTACCAAAGAACATCGTCCGTCGCGCGGCAAAGGCACCCGCCATCCGGAAATTATGTCTTTCCACCAATTACACAACAACCCGCCGTTGTTTGAGATGATGATTAAATTCAAAACTTCCGTGCATTTTTCGTATGTGCGCTACTTTGAGAACCGTTTGCGCGAAGCATTTGGTTTTTTTGCCACGCCAATTGTGATAAAATTAACCAAGCTACGCAGAAATATTACAAATCTTCAATAGATTTTATGCGCCTTATTATCGGATTGGGTAACCCAGAAAAGGAATTTGCTCACACGCGCCACAATGCCGGATTTTTAATGATTGATAAAATAATTAACAATGAACAATTAACAATTAACAGAACTCCAAAATTATACTCTGACATTGCCAAAGGCACGATAAATAAAAAAAGAGTGGTGCTGGCCAAGCCGCAAACGTATATGAATAATTCCGGAGTGGCCGTGCAAGCATTGCTTGCTTTTTATAAGCTAAAACCTGAAAATTTAATTGTTATCCACGACGACAAAGATATTCCACTCGGAAAAACTCGCATTCAAACCAATCGCGGCCCTGCCGGACACAACGGTATCAAGTCTATCATCGAACATCTAGGCACCCAAAATTTTACGCGCATTCGTGTGGGCGTAGCGCCGGATAAACAAGAAAATATAAAAAATACTGCCGATTTTGTTCTGGGCAAATTTACGGCTGCGGAAAAAAAAGTTTTAGACAAAGTGACACAACATATTATCAAAGAAATTGAGACACTGATTTAAAAATTTTGCATTTTCGAACTTCCTCCCCCTACAAGGGGGAGGAAAGAGGTGGGGGTTTTAAATAGGACAGAAAAACCCCACCCTTTATCCCTCCCCTTATAGGGGAGGGAACAATTACATCTACTACTCCTTACTCACTGCACGCTACTCTCCACCATGCAATATCACGCCGCCCTGGCTCACTTCCCCAAAATCACTTATTCCCGCTACCAAAAATTAGCGGCTTATTTTTCTGACTTACAAGATTTGTGGGAAGCGGAGATTAACGATCTTGTGCTTGCCGGACTCGACGAAAATATTGCACAAGAATTTTTGGCTTGGCGTGAAGCTAATCCTATTGAAAAAATAATGGAAAAATTGGAAAAAGAAAAAATAACAACGATTTCTATAAACGAACCTGGCTATCCACGACTACTTAAAGAAATAAACGACCCACCGCACACATTATTTGTGCGTGGTGTTTTACCTGCAGATGATCAGCCAGCTCTGGGTGTGGTTGGCACCAGAAAATTTACTAATTACGGAAAATTAGCTTGCGAAGAAATAGTTGGACCGCTCGCCAAACAAGGGGTGATTATTGTCAGTGGCTTAGCGCTGGGTATAGACGGTATT
>CAZQLV010000145.1:0-1988 GCA_964594385.1 uncultured Gammaproteobacteria bacterium
GTAAACACGATCTGGATATGAGGGTGCGACAAATAGAATCGGGGTTAGCGAGCATGAATCTAGAAGTTGTACGTTTAGATACACAATCGTTAATAGAATTATTTTATTCTACGTATAATCCGGATATCGCCTTTAGCGAACATTTGCCGTCGGTAGGAGAGTTGCGAGTAGAGTAATGTTTGTCATTCTGATCCCGAGGACTCGGGAGAAGAATCCCTATCCGTTCAGTGATTGAGACAGAGATCCTTCACTCCGTTCAGGATGACAATTAAGAGATTAGAAATTAATATTATATGGCTTTTAAACCAAAATTCCCCAGTTCCTCAAAAACAAAAGGAATGCTATCCAGCAAAGAGATTGAAATTGCCAAAAAATCCGACGAGGAGCTGATTACTCTGGAAGAGGAGCGAGTATATCGTGAAGGCACAGTTTCTATTAAAGATCTGTTAGCGCCTTCGGCTTTTAATGTTGAATCTAATTTTATAAAATTAGGCGATATATTTTGCCGCACTATTTTTATAATGACCTACCCTAGGTACATTTCTGTTGGTTGGAGTTCGCCGGTTTTAAATTTATCTATTACCATGGATGTGGGGATGTTTTTTTATCCGGTACAATCTCAGATTATTTTAAAACAATTAAGAAATAAAGTGGGCGCGTTGGAAGCACAGTTAAATGCCGATTCTGAAAAAGGCGCCCCTCGCGATCCGGTCCGTGAGACGGCTTTACGCGATATAGAACAATTGCGAGATGACTTGACTCAGGGAACCGAGCATTTTTTTCAATTTTCTTTTTATGTTACTTTGTATGCTAAAACAAAAGAAGAATTGGACCAAGTTTCCGAGGATGTAGAGAACATTTTTGGTTCTAAGCTTATCACTAGCCGCAAGGTTTTATATCAGGCGGAACAAGGTTTTAATTCTACGCTGCCTCTAGCCAATGATGAGCTGATGATTTCTTTTAATCTTAATTCTTCTCCGATCGCGGCTTCTTTCCCATTTACTTCGGCCGAACTTACTTCCGATGACGGTATCCTTTATGGGGTCAATCGCCATAACAATAGCTTGATTTTGTTTGATCGTTTTTCTTTACAGAACGCCAACATGTCTGTATTTGCCACTTCTGGCGCCGGCAAAAGTTACGCTATCAAATTAGAGATTTTGCGGAGCATGATGATGGGGGTGGACATTATTGTTATTGACCCCGAAATGGAATATAAACATTTGGCCGATGCGGTAGGTGGAACATATATCAATATCTCTCTTTCTTCCGAAAGTAAAGTAAATCCGTTTGATTTGCCTAGGCCAACCGGCGGCCAGGATTTTTCCACTGAAGATATTATTCGCGGCGCCGTGATTACGGTCAAAGGTTTATTACGCATAATGTTGGGAACCATTACCACTGAGCAGGATTCGGTGCTAGATAGAGCCCTTATAGAAACATATGCTAAAAAAGATATAACACCCGAGGCTGATCTGAGTGTGGTGCAACCGCCAATCATTCAGGACCTGCAAGAAATTTTGGAAGGTATGGAAGGAGCCGGAGATCTGGTGCTCCGATTAAAAAAATATACCGAGGGCACATTTAGCGGCTTGTTCAACGCACCGACGAATGTAAATATGAAAAACCAACTGGTGGTGTTTAGCGTACGTGATTTGGAAGATGAGCTGCGGCCGATGTCTATTTATGCGATCGTGAATTATATTTGGAATGTCGTGCGTTCGGAACGTAAAAAACGCATTTTAGTAATTGATGAAGCGTGGTGGTTGATGCAACATGAAGATAGTGCCCGTTTTATTTTTGCTCTGGTAAAGCGCGCCCGTAAATATTATTTGGGTGTGACCACTATTACTCAGGATGTAAATGATTTCTTAAAATCCCAATATGGCCAAGCCATCGTGACTAATTCGGCGCTGCAAATGCTATTGCGACAGTCGGCCGCGGCTATTGATTTGGTGCAGAAAGTATTTTTACTTACCGAAGGCGAA
>CAZQLV010000146.1:0-1979 GCA_964594385.1 uncultured Gammaproteobacteria bacterium
ATTATCTAAATTTTTTACCGACAAATCTCGCACCGGATTGCCTATCCATTCGGTTTTGTGTTCGGGAAAAAATTGTTGGCTATCGCGCAAAGCCGTGGTAATTTTTTTGGCCGTATAAGACATTAATTTATTGGCCAAGCCAACTTGCGCGTCTTGTTGATGGACCCAAGCCGGAATTCCCAAAACAAAAGCCGCAAAATGCAAAGGAACGCTAACAAATCCACCGGCCGTAATTACCAAATCTGGTTTTTTTTGCCACAACAAAAATAACGATTGAAAAAAACCCAAAGTTATTTTAAATAAATCAAAAAAATTCCACAAAGAAATATAGCGGCGCCACTTGCCGGACGTGAGAGTAAAAAAAGGAATGTTATATTCTGCAATTAAATCTTTTTCCGGACCGTTTTGCGTTCCTACCCAAAAAAATTCCGCTTTAGGATCGTGCTTTTTATATATTTCGGCAATTGCCAGTAGCGGCACTACCGGCCCGAGTGTTCCTCCGCCGGAGAACATGATTTTCATACTAACACTTTCTCATTTTCAATTTCGCTAATAATTTTTTCCAGCCTCTCTTCTGCCTCTCGCAAATTTATTCTTCCTTCTCCAAAAGATTTTGCAAAATGTTTTAGATCCTCATTAGTATATGAACTTGGATCCCTACCTTCTTTAAACTTTTTTTCATTAAACGGGCATTGTTTTATCATATCAGAAGACAAAATTTGTAAATTTTTAATAATCTTATAAATATCAAAATTAGGCGTGGGTCTTAATGATATATAATCGCCTATCATATCCCGTAAACTACACCCAAACTGATAGACCATTTCATAAAAACTTACAGCTGTTGGCTGATTCCAATCCAATAAACTCGTACTTCTATATTGACCTTTATGCCCAAGCCTTCTATCTAATTTTTCACCTTCTTTAGTCAGACCTTCTAAATCAAACAAAACACCTTTGACACCCTTATCTGTTTCTACCAAGCCGAAATTAGAAGGATGAATATCTTGCAAGACCAAACCCTTATCTGCCAAATACTTTGCGCCTTTAAGACAATCTCTCATAACTAAAAGGCTGGATATAAATTTTTTTTCCGCGTCATTTTCGTGCTGTAGATATTTATTTAGGGGAATAAAATCAATTTTTTCATAAATCGTTTGGTGGCTTACGGGGTCATATTCCTTCATCTTTACAATATTGGGGTGCGGATTCAATTTTTCAAACATTAAATGCCCGGCCACAAATGCATCCCTATATTTTTTTGAAATTAATTGATCTTTGTGTATTGATGTTACATTATTATTTATATCTACCACTTCGCTAATAACACTTCTTTCATAATTAGGCTTTGTATTTCTAACAATATCCGAAACGATAAAATAAATTTTATCATCTATTTTCCCCTTTAACTCTTCAAATAACGCTTGTCTTATTCTCTTTATTACACCCCTTATTTCCTCATCTGTTAGCACCTCTTCCATCTCCCCCTGATCATTAACTACAAATAAATCATAATCAATTCTTCCAATAATGCCCTCATCACTTAAAGCATCAATAATAAAAGAAGTCTGCTCTTTTTCGTCAGCAAAATCTTTTATAGCTTTAAGATAATCAATTATAAATTTAGCGTAATCTTGAACTTCTTTATGCGATATAGCCGTTTCGCTATTTACAATTTTATGTTCGAGATCCGTTTCACCTACTCCTGCCATTTCCGGAGAAAAAGCTTTAATGGCCATACTAATAATCCTTCAGCTTGCCAATAATATCCATATGCTGGATTTTTTCCAGAGCTTTGGCTTCAATTTGGCGGATACGTTCACGGGTGACGTCAAATTCTTTACCGACTTCCTCAAGCGTATGCGTCACGCCATCGGTAAGACCAAAACGCATCTCCAAAATCTTTTGTTCGCGTGGCGACAAATCTTTGATTGCATCTTTGACATAATCTTTGAGGATCTGCAAACCGGCCACGCGGT
>CAZQLV010000147.1:0-1978 GCA_964594385.1 uncultured Gammaproteobacteria bacterium
GTTAAAAATGTAGAATAGTTTGACCCTGTACCACACAGGGTACAGGGCAGGCCCTACACCAAAGGCTTTGTTGACAGAGATATCTATCTAGATTAAAATATTTTTAGCGTGTTAGTAGGAGAGCCAGCCCAGTCCCGAGTACTCGGGGTATGGTACCACTCTCCGAGCGCTTACAAATCAAGAGAAAAAGTTAAATTTCGGGTGGAACCGTCCTTGGGAAATTCCAAAGACCCCGATGCGTACTATAAAATAATATAGCGCGCAGTGGGGTCTTTTTGTTTAATTTATTTTTTATTTTATATGGCAAATGAAAGAAACCCTAATTTTATTCAATCAATAGAAGATGAGAAAGAGAGAAGGCGGCGAGCAATTGCTCATAATGTAGAACAACTTTCTAGCCAAGAAGCAAGGGCGGTTTTACGGGATGAATCAATGGGTGGAAATGCGGGGACCGTAGACTTCGGTCCTGAATGGCAAGCGGTTTGTTCTGCCCTAAATGTTCACGTAAATCCCAATACTGGTAAAATTATTTCAATTTTAATAGGTAATTTACAGAATTTAGATCCTACATTAAGAAAGGAAGCAGCACACGCAACATTTCGTTTTGGAGATTTTATAAATAAAAAAAGAAAACCGAGCACTTCGATAGAGGAGTTTAAAGAGGGTCGTTCACACCACTCATATATTTTGGAGGTTATAGATGATCTGCCTGTTGACATCAAAGACATTCTAGAAGATTCAGGGAAACAATATAATATTCATATAGCCGATAGTTTTCGAGAATTATATTTTGCTATAAATGCTATCGGCCCTATTGTTAGCAGCGCAGGTAAGTTTAACCCCGAACAGATGATTGCTTTAATTGAAGAAGTAAGACAGGGAAGAGCGCCTGTGGAAACAATAACTAGCACCTATAATTTACGTAATAAAGTTATTGAATTATTAAAGACGAATAAATAATTATTATATTTGTATGCCCAATGAAAATTTAGACCATATCCGTCACTCCGCCGCGCATATGCTCGCCGCCGCGATTTTGGAATTATATCCAGGCACCAAGCTCGGTATTGGCCCGACTATAGAAAATGGTTTTTATTATGATTTTCTTTTCCCAAACGGTATTGTAATCTCGGAAGAAAATTTGGCCGCGATCGAAAAGAAAATGAAACATATTATAAAAGGCAATCATAAATTTGTGGGTAGAAAAGTAACAGCCGATGAAGCTGAGGCTGAAGAAAAAGATCAGCCATTTAAATTGGAGTTAATAAAAGAATTTGCCGGTGAAAATAAAGAATTAACTATCTATGAATCCGGTCCGTTCAAAGATTTATGCCGCGGCGGCCACGTGGATAATACTAACGAAATTCCGCTTGATGGGTTAAAGTTAGAACGAGTGGCCGGAGCTTATTGGCGCGGAAGTGAAAAAAATCCCATGCTTACTCGTATTTATGGTTTACTCTTTGAAAGCAGAGAAGAATTAGAATCGCATTTGTTAAAATTAGAAGAAGCCAAAAAACGAGACCATCGTAAATTAGGGGCAGAGCTGGACTTATTTACTTTTTCCGATTTGGTTGGCCCAGGGCTAGCGTTATGGACACCAAAAGGCACGTTGCTGCGCAATACATTAGATGATTTTGTTTGGCAGCTGCGCAAAGAGCGCGGCTATGAAAAAGTGTCTATCCCGCATATTACCAAAAAAGAATTATATGAAGTGAGTGGCCACTGGGATAAATTTAAGGATGATTTATTTAAAATTACCACTCGTGAAGGACATGAATTTGCGATGAAGCCGATGAATTGCCCACACCATACGCAGATCTATAATCATTTGTCACGCAGTTATCGCGACTTGCCGCAGCGCTATGCCGAAACAACCATGTGTTATCGTGATGAGCAAACCGGCGAATTGCATGGCCTGTCCCGCGTGCGCGGATTTACCCAAGACGATGCACATGTATTTTGTCGTGAAAGCCAGGTA
>CAZQLV010000148.1:0-1958 GCA_964594385.1 uncultured Gammaproteobacteria bacterium
GATGGACAGTTATCCGAGCTTGAAGGTATGCAAGAAGCGCTTTAAATGCTAATAGAAGATATTAAAAAATAAAAAGTTTAAAATATGTACTCCCAAATCACCTCCAACAAAAGACAGTCCGTAATTTTAATGATGATTTTTATAATCGTTATTATTGGGCTTGGGTATGTCTTTGACATGGCCAGTGGCAATGATGGTTACGCTGGTGTATTTTTTGCGATTATTTTTTCATTCTTCATGACCACGATTTCCTATTTTCAAGGCGACAAAATCGCTTTGTGGTCTACGGGCGCGCAACCAATTGCTAAAGCCGATAATCCGTATGTCTACCGCTTGGTAGAAAATTTGTGTATTACCAGCGGCCTCCCTACTCCCAAAATTTATATAATGAATGACCCCGCTATCAATGCGTTTGCCACTGGCCGCAAACCAGAACTGGCTTCAATTGCCGTTACTACCGGCGCGATACAAAATTTAACTAACGAAGAATTGGAAGGCGTGCTCGCCCACGAGCTTTCGCATGTGCAAAATTATGATATTCGGTTTATGACGCTGGTGGCCGTGCTGGTAGGCGCAATTTCTATTCTTGCCAATATATTTTTACGCACTCGTTGGCTGCCCCGCCGCAGCAATAATCGCGAAGGTGGAAATATTACGGCGATATTTATGATTATTGGCGTAGTGCTAGCGATACTGTCCCCCGTTGTGGCAGAGCTTATTAAGCTAGCCATTTCTCGCCGTCGAGAATATTTAGCCGATGCCTCCGGGTCGCTGCTGACTCGCTACCCCGAAGGTTTGGCCAGCGCTTTGGAAAAAATCCAAAGACAAAACCAACCAATGGAACATGCCACTACCGCCACCGCTCATTTATTTTTTGCTAATCCGTTTTCGAACAAAAGTTTCTCTAATCTTTTTTCCACTCACCCACCAATTGAAGAACGTATTAAAAAATTACGAGAGATGGCATAAATTTATGGATCAAGAAAATAATCTTCCCAAAGTCGGCATCGGCGTAATGATTTTTAAAGATGGAAAAGTTCTGCTCGGCAAAAGAAAAAACGCCCATGGCGATGGGTCGTATGCTTGGCCGGGCGGACACATGGAATATATGGAATCTTTTGCAGACTGCGCTAAAAGAGAAACAATGGAAGAAGCTGGGATAGAAATAGAAAATGTCAGATTTCTAAGACTGATGAATTTAAAAACCTACGCACCCAAACATTATGTTGATATTGGTCTAGCCGCAGATTGGAAAAGTGGTGAACCGCAAATAATGGAGCCGGATAAATGCGAGGGGTGGGGCTGGTACGACATAGACAATTTGCCACAACCATTATTTGACACATTACCAACGTACATCGAAGCTATAAAAACTGGCAAAAATTATTTTGATGCCTAACTTCTTATAAGGTCGCTCACCTCTTTTGTTTTTTCTTTCATCAATTCCTGACTGATTGCCTCCAAATTCAAACGCACTACCGGTTCGGTATTACTTAGTCGCACACTTACCCAACCCCAATCAAACTTCATCCATAAACCATCGAGGTGTGAAATTTCTTGCGCTTCATTTTTGTATGTTGCTTCCACTCTACTAACGGCCCCTATTTTATCTTTAACTTCGAAGTTTATTTCTCCGGAATGGAAATATTTTTTAAGCGGCACCAGCAATTCACTCAGTGGTTTATTTTCTCGAGATAGCATTTGCAATATATATAACAAAGACAAGTCCGTACTTTCCACATCAAATGTATCGTGATAATACAAGTGCAATGAGAGTTCGCTGGCAAACGCACCGCCTGTTTCTTTTAACATTTTTCTTTGTAATTCCGTTACGTGATCTGGGTCAAATCTATGATTAGCCGCTAATTGTCTATGCTTAGTTAAAATAAAATGTAAATTTCTTACTTCAGATTGGTTTTTTTCAGCCTCAGCCTAACACTTTCTTCGTTCTTCTTCTT
>CAZQLV010000149.1:0-1954 GCA_964594385.1 uncultured Gammaproteobacteria bacterium
CATAGAAAAAAATTATCCTGAAGTTACATTATTAAAAAATGATAAAAATTTAGGTTTTGCCGCGCCCAATAACCGGGCAGCCAAACTCGCACAGGGCGAGTTTTTGCTTTTTTTAAATCCAGATATGCGTGTGGCCGAAGGCTCGCTTGATATTATGGTAGATTGGATGAGGAAACATCCAGAGGCAGGTGTGGCCGGCCCTAAGTTAATTGATGAATTTGGTAAATTTAATTCTGCAACTAAGCCACGTAGATTTCCTAAATTGAGAGAGCAGGTAGCTTTAATTTTTAAGTTACCCCATCTTTTTCCTTCCCTATTTAAGAATTATTTCTATAGTGATTTTGATTCTAATAAAGAACAGTCAGTTGATTCCGTGCAAGCTTCTTTTTTAATAATGCGGCGCGCGGTTTATGAACGGCTTGGTTGGGCATTTGATCCTAGGTATTATATTTGGTTTGAAGATGTTGATTTATGTCGAGAAGTTTGGCGGCTAGGTTTTAAAGTTTTCTATACACCTATAATTAGCTGTGTTGATTATGTGGGCCAAAGTTTTAAAAAAAGGGACACATTGTGGAAACAAAAACAATTTACTAAGAGCATGTTGATTTATTTTAGGAAATGGGAGTCATGGTATGCGTGGATTTGGATTGCTTTATGTAGGCCGTTTGGTATAGCACTTGCCTGGTTCAAGGATATGATACATAACGTGACCGGTTTTAACTTGCATAAGTTGAGCCGATTGGAGCGGCAAAAAAAGGAAGGGAAATTGTAGTATGAAATTATCTGTACACCTAGTCACCTGGAACGGGGCAAAGTATGTCGCTTACCTTTTTGACTCTTTGCGCAAGCAAACTTATCATGATTGGGAAATTTTGGTGTGGGATAACCATTCAAGTGATAATACAGTTGCTCTAATTCGTGAAGCGATTAAAGATTTTCCTGTATCTGTAAAAATAATTGAACATACAGATAATATTGGTTTTGCCAGGGGGCATAATCGTCTTTATGAAATTTCTTCAAGTGAGTTTATTCTACTTCTCAATCAAGATATGTATCTTTCGCCAACTTGTTTGGCAGAATTGGCTGCAGGTATGGAACGTCATCCAGAAGCTGGAGCCATAACTCCGCGATTAATGCGTTGGGATTTTGCGGTAGTAGAAGCGAAAGGAATTAAGGAAAGTTTAAGTGGTGATATCGATGCGATTGGTCTTAAAATATTTCGTAGTCGCCGGGTTATTGAAAATTATACCAAACAGCCTTGGGATAGTGTGCGCAAGAATTTGCCAGAAAATGAATTGGAGGTGTTTGGGGTTTCTGGTGCTTTTCCTCTATATCGCCGCTTGGCATTAGAAAAGATTGCATATGCAGACGGGACTTTTTTTGATGAAACATACACGGCCTATAAAGAAGATGTGGATGTTTCTTATCGCTTGCAAGCTATGGGCTACAAGGCCTATGTGCTTCTGGGCAGTGTTGCCTATCATGATAGGCAGGGAGCAGGCGCCAAAGAGCTGTCAGACCAGGCAGCGGCCAAGAATAAGCAAATGCAGTCGGCCTATGTTAGTTTCCATAGCTATAAAAATCACCTAATGACCTTATATAAGAATGAGTATTGGCAGAACTTGACCCTTGATTTTCCCTGGATTTTGTGGTATGAATTGAAGAAGTTTGGCTGGTTCCTGCTGTTTGATAGAAAGGTTTTGAGCGGTCTTAAAGAAATTTCTATTAAAGATTTGGTCCAAAAAAGAAGATTTATTAAATCATTGCGAAAAGTAGGTTGGCAAACTATCAGAAAATGGTGGGCATAATAATATGAAAGACATAAATATCGTATTCGTTAATTATTTTACAAAAAATGACATTTTAAATGCCATAGCTTCGGTTATAAAAGATATTGAGAACTGCCAATATAGTGTGCAAATTACCGTAACGGATAATTCGCAAAATAAAGATG
>CAZQLV010000150.1:0-1937 GCA_964594385.1 uncultured Gammaproteobacteria bacterium
TATATTGCGGGAATACCTTTTTGTCCGATCATTACTATTTTCATACCAAAAAGTAATTTATGTGATAAGAGCAGCTAACGTAGCATAGCCCATATATTTAGTCAATCGTTTTATCGGTGATAATTTAGATATAAAAAAACTCGCAATTTTTAATATAAGCGAGCCTTAGTTCGTTTAATAATTGGTACCGGTGGATTGGCGCCGTTAATCGGCGATAATCCACCGGAATTTTTGGTAAGTGGCTAGGAGCGTCCCCTAGTCCGTGGTGGAATTGGTGGAAGGGGTGGGGGTTTGGACGGTTTAGTTTTGGTAAGTGGTTCAAAACGGACCAAGAAGCAATTATCACTCTTAAACCAATCTCCAACTGGTTCCGTTATAATGTTCAAAGGGCTGCCACGTTTTGAGTCTCCTGGCTGTAGGCATGTAATCAATTTCTTATCGTTTGGAATGGGAAAGATAATGCGGAATTTTTCCCCAATCCTATTATGAATTGCCTCGTGGATTGCTACAATTGTATCTATTTTTTGGCTCGCGACAATTGCTTTAGATAGCTGGTCAGCGTCTGCTCTGGTCATGGATGCATGAACTTGTGGCAGCTTTCCACGTAGTAGCATAACGTCATTTCCTACACGTTTTTCATTAGGACCAAACGGATCAAAGAAAAGAATAGACAGGTTACCTACTGTCATCGCCAACCCTTTTGCGGTCGGTACGAAATTAGTAAGCGTTACAGATGTCTGAGTCTGTGGTTTTGCCACGGCACTTCTCCTTGTTACCTTAATTTATTTGTATCACATATATAACTTTTGTCAATGAGGTTGTCCTTTATAGTGCTTAATGGTAAAATATTGAAGGTTAAAGGAAAAAGGTGCAAGGTAAAATATTTTTTCGTCTATGTCGATTCTAGTGGCGCTACTGGGGAACACTATTTTGGCCGTGGTAGGAATTATAGATAAATTTATCCTGACAAAATCCGTTTCCAAACCGGTGATTTTTGTTTTTTATTCTACAATTTTTATTTTACCTTTTTTTATCTTTCTTCCGTTTGGCGTCATCATGCTGCCAACCATTTGGACAGATTATTTAATTTTTGTTTTATCCGGAGGCTGCTTTACACTCGGTTTGTGGACGATGTACACCGCTATTGAGAAAAGCGAAATCAGTCGGGTTGGGCCGCTGATTGGCGCGGTGGCGCCGTTATTTATTTTATTTCTCAGTCGTATTTTTTTGGCAGAGCAACTCAGCTCATATGCGCTTCTGGGTGCTGCTTTTTTAATGAGCGGTTCGTTACTAATTTCTTTTGAAAAACAATCTGCCGCCCCGGTGTGGCGTAATGGTTTGGGGTGGGGAGTGGTGGCCGGGTTTTTATTTGCGGTTTCGCATGTGGCGGCCAAATATACCTATAACCAATATGGTTTTTATAGTGGGTTTGTGCTGGCAAAATTGCCAATTGGCGTGTTTGGAGTCATGTTGTTGTTGCATCCGGATGTGCGGGCATTATTTTCTAAAAAACCAAAAGAAATCAAGGATAAAAAAACTAAAAAGAATATATTATTTTTGGTGGCCGGCGATATTGCTTTAGGCGTAACCGGTACCGTGCTTATCCAATATGCAATCGCCTTGGGTAGCGTGTCGCTCGTTAATGCTATGGCCGGAGTACAATACGCAATGTTAATAATTTTGGTGGCCGTCTTATCAAAATTTTTCCCGAAAATTATCAAAGAAAAATTTACCAAACAGGCCATACTATACAAAATGACTTCCGTGTTGATCATTGGTATCGGACTACTATTATTGTTATTATAATTATGAAGAAATTAAGATTTTGCTTTTTTATTTTGTTGTGTGGAGCAATTATCGTTTCGCTCAGTATTATCATCGCTAAATTTAATAATTTTAAAAGAATCAGACTTATCGTGAAATTTCTAAATATTCAG
>CAZQLV010000151.1:0-1847 GCA_964594385.1 uncultured Gammaproteobacteria bacterium
AAACAGTTATAACTAAAGCTAAAGTAGACAGTATCTGCCAAGGAAGATAACTGTTCAACTTGAAAACGCTAAAAATTAAGGCGAGGACAAAAAGTACTGTTAAGTAATACAGCACTAATCGGTACATTGTGGTGTTGTCAAGCCAACTGTCTATGTACTTCATTTAGCAAGATAAACCAATATCTTATTTTACCTACCAAAAACTGCTGACCCAACGTTTAGATCAGCAGTGTTTGTTTAACTTACGCGGCAGGTGCAGCAGGTGGTGTTTCAGGTGCCGGTGGCGCCCCAGGCGCGTCTGGTGCCTCAACTACTTGTGCTTCTAAATTTGCATGAACTTGATCAACAGTTGGAACTGGTTGACCAGCATGCTTTTCGGCAAAGTGTGCGTTAACCGCATCTTGGGTCATCATGTCTTTAAACTTTTGGACAGCTTCTTCATGAGAGGCTGCATCAACCGTCTGCACATCACCACACGTGCATGTCATTTGGTATTTCTTCATCTATTATCACCACCTTTTTGGTAATTTATACTTTAGCAGATTCAGTAAGCAATTCATACCAGGAAATGTAAGAATTGCAAAAGAGCTATTCTAGCTTCTCACGCTGGCTCCGTAAAAAGAATAGCCAGCGCTCTACAAATAAAAATAAGGTTTTAAATGGTGTTTCAATAAGTAAATCAAAAATAATCATAATGACGTTAAAACGTGCAACGGTGAGCGTTAACCTACGGCCTAAATACACAAACGGTATGAAAAATAAATCAAATATAAGTGTGGTTATACGCGTTTTTTCTTCTCCCATGTTATAAGCTCGGGACGTTTCGCGAATCCTATAGATTAAGAATAAGACTATTGCTAAGAAGAAAATAAAAACGGCTTGGGAAATAATATTGAGGTTTAACCAGTCAAGCAATAAATGCACCCCAACCAATACTATAATTCCAATTGAAAGCCAGAGAGCAAAGAAAATGGCTTGAAGGTAGCGGTTTATTCCCTCCCCGGCCCGTGTACCAAATTCCTCAATTTCGCGAGAGTTCCCGTCAATAACGATTGATTCGATAACCCCGGCTATTTTTTCGGAATTTCTAGTGTCTGGTGGTTCAATAAAAAAGAGCGAGGCAAATAAAAGTATCGGTGGAAAAATTGTGTTGACTGCAATTGCTTCCCAAACAACATTTCCAAATAACAAGCGTTCTATTGTCCCTTCAACGAATAATGCGATAATGGTCTTCGTCAAGAAAATAAATACAACCCCGCGAATCACAGCCCGCCTTATTTTTTGCCTTAACTCCTCATAACGCGCGTTGCAAGCAGCCAGAATTTCCTCGTGGAGTTTTTCGCGATCTTGAGTCAAATCATCTCGTTTGTTTCCATGTTGTTTTAATATGTCTTCTAAAATTAAAAATGGTGCGGTTATGCGTTTTGTGTATGCATAAATTCGGTTATTTACTTCTGTTTTTAGAATTTGCTCAACTTTAGCCTCATACTCAGAAAGATTATTAACATACAAACCTAAATTTGTCTCGTTAAGTTCTCCAAAATAATGGTTGAATAATCGGTAGCGTAGATACGGCTGGTCTTCCCGAGATAAAGAACGGTAAAGATTAATTAGGAGTAATGCTTCCCGGTCGCGCTCTGAAAATCCTCCAATATTAACTTTTTCTTTTAAGACTTTTAAAAACATTTCGGCCGCTTGGTCTCGTTCTGGATTTTTTAGGAGTAACAAAGCCAAATCTGCTGACAAAAGTTCTATTAGATATTCTTGGACTCCAATTTGGCCAGGATTACGGGTTTTGTCGTTTAGCCCCAAATAAAGGTCTATCCTCTGGGCAATTTTGGCAAAAA
>CAZQLV010000152.1:0-1609 GCA_964594385.1 uncultured Gammaproteobacteria bacterium
AGTCTAAAGCCGTAGCTTCGGTATTGTCTGCAGAACTAGAAGACGCATCTAGTTATGGCAGAATTATCAAACATCCGGATGGAAAAATAGAAATAATTGAAAAAGAATATTTGACTGATGAGCAAAGAAAAATAAAAGAAATCAGCACCGGCACTTTTTGTTTTGATAGGCGATGGTTTGAAGCTATGTTTCCGTCTATGCCGCCCTTGCGTAAATTAGGCGAATACGGCTTGCCAACGGCTTTTGCTACGGCCAACAATTTGTCTTTGAAGGTGCAAGTAGTAAAGTTGAAAGATAGCCGGCAGTGGTTTGGAGTAAACACTCCGGCAGAGCTAGAAGAGGCGAATAGACGGAAACAGTGAAGTATAAAGTATTATGTATCAAGTATTAAGCGATAATTGTGCCGGATACAGAATACTTAATACATAATACTTTATACTTAAAACGCGCGTATGTGCGGAATTGTTGCCTATCTGGGAGAAAAACAGGCCCTGCCAATCCTAATAAATGGTTTGCGTCGTTTGGAGTATCGCGGCTACGATAGCGCCGGAGTTGCTCTCTTAAATTCAAATTTTAGCGTGGATTGTGTGCGAGCAGTTGGCAAGATTGATAATTTATCTGAAAAAATATCCCGAGGACTTGGGATTGATAGTACATTTGGGATTGCTCATACGCGTTGGGCTACGCATGGTGGTGTAACCGAAAACAATGCTCATCCGCATGCCGATTGCAGCGGCAAAATTATTTTGGCTCACAATGGCATAATAGAAAATTACCGTGAGCTCAAAGAAAAACTGGGGCCAAATCATATTTTTAAATCGGAAACAGATTCTGAGGTTTTGGCGCATCTGATTGAATTTTATTATGTTGGGAATTTGCGCGCAGCAATTTTGCAAGCTTTGGCCGATGTGCGTGGCACATACGGCTTAGTAGTTATGCATGCCGATCACCCAGGTACGCTTGTTTGCGCGCGTTTGGGTAGCCCACTGGTAATCGGTTTGGGAGAGAACGAATATTTTGTCGCTAGTGACGCCACACCGATGCTCGCATATACTAAAAAAGTTATTTTTCTGGAAGATAGCGAAGTGGCCGAGATAAACAGAAAAGAAATGCATATCGTAAATCTCAAAGATCAAAACATAATTAAACAAACTAGCCAGATAGAGTGGGACGAAGCCAGCGCGCAAAAACAAGGCTTTCCTCATTTTATGTTGAAGGAAATTTTTGATCAGCCTAATGTTTTCCAAGATGCGGTTCGGGGCCGGTATAATATGCAAGAAGGCACGGCAATTTTGGGCGGCCTAAATATGACAGATCTTAAAATGCGCAGCGTAAAAAGAATTGTGCTTATTGCTTGCGGTACAGCTTCGTATGCGGCTATGGCCGGAAAATATATTTTGGAAAGATTAACCGGAATTTCGGTAGAAGTAGATGTGGCCAGCGAGTGGCGTTATCGCGACCCGATTATAGATAATCAAACATTGGTATTTGGTATTTCTCAATCCGGCGAAACTGCCGATACGCTTGCAGCTATTAAAGAAGCAAAAAGAAAAGGCGCGTTGGTGCGTGGGATTGTAAATGTAGTTGGTTCTACGATTGCTAGAGAAAG
>CAZQLV010000153.1:0-1568 GCA_964594385.1 uncultured Gammaproteobacteria bacterium
ATACAACGCCGCGTCAGCATCAGAGCCGCGCATAGATTTGTGCAGGGCCGAAATTAAATTATAAAATTCTTCGCCTTTTTTATCAAAAACTAAATGGGTGCGTTGCAGAGCTTCTTTAATATCTTCTTTGGAAATTATAATTTCTTTGCTGGTTGCAGATTTTGCTTTTACCGCCAACTCCAAACCATTAAGCGCCGTGCGCGCATCACCACCAGCTAGTTCGGCCAACATTTCTATATTTTCTTTTTCTATTTTAATTTTAAAATTTCCCAAACCATTGGCTTTATCTTTTAAAGAGTTTTTTATTATTTTTATAATTCCTTCTTCGTCTAAATATTTGAGAATAAAAACACGCGAACGCGAAAGCAAAGCGCCGATAATTTCAAAAGACGGATTTTCGGTGGTGGCGCCAATAAGCGTCACTGTCCCCTTCTCCACAAACGGGAGCAAAGCATCCTGTTGGGCTTTGTTCCAGCGATGAATTTCATCTATAAATAAAATCGTGCGTTGCTTTTTTGTTTCCCATAAATCTTGGGCTTCTTTTACTACTCGTTTTAATTCTTCTTTGCCGCTAGACACACCAGAAAGCGGCACAAACCGAGATTTTGTTTGCACGGCAATAATTTGAGCAAGTGTTGTTTTGCCCACTCCGGGAGGCCCCCAAAAAATAACCGAAGATAACTGATCGTTTTCTATCAGCTTGCGGAGTAATTTTCCTTGCCCGACAATTTCTTCCTGACCGACGAACTGGTCAAAATTTTGCGGGCGCATTCTTTCGGCCAAAGGAATAGCAAACTCAGCGGAAATTTTAGACATAATCGCGCAACTTATTCATCCACCAATCTTTAAATCTTTTCGTCCAACCAATTTTATTATCTAGCCCTAATTCGGATAACGGAACTGCTTCTTGCTTCCAATTATCTAAAATGCTATTTAATTCCATTACCATTCCTGCATCGGAAAAACTAACGCTAGCTTCATGATTGATATAAAAACTGCGCGGGGTAAAATTGGCGCTGCCTACCATACCCAATTTATTATCCACGCTCACAGCTTTACCATGATTCATTTTTTTTAAAAAATAAAAAACTGCACCAGCTTTGACCGTAACCCCATAAAACATGGAAGCCATATATTGCATAATGCGCATATCTGTTCTCCACGGCAAAATAATGTTTACTTTAACACCACGCTGTTTGGCGCGTTTTATCTGATCTAAAAATTGCTTATCCGGCACATAATAAGGGGTGAGCAAATTAAAATTTTCTTTAGCCACACCCAAGGCTTGTCTATAAAAAAGTTTGAAAGGAGATTTTTTAATGATCCGAGTAGGCGCATTAAAAATAAAATTTACTTTTTCTTGCACATCACTGAGACCGGAAAATAATTTTGGGTAGGTTAGATGCTCAACATCTTTTTTGTCTCCCCCGGCTATCACATACGATTTGGCAAAAGCAAATAAAATTGGACCGACTATTTTGCCGGATAGTTTTAGATGCAAATCATTCCAATCGCGAGATTCTTCGGAAATATTTACGCCGCCAATAAAGGCCAACTCGCCATCAATA
>CAZQLV010000154.1:0-1512 GCA_964594385.1 uncultured Gammaproteobacteria bacterium
CCACAACCAATATTCCCCCATTAATTCACTGGCAATTTTCTGAGCATTGCCATGCCTAAGCATACCCAAATAAGATTGCAAAGTTTCTTCGGTTGGATGTGTTTTGATTCTCCCAAACATTCTATGTCTGGTAGTGACTCTTAAAATTCTATGGTTTGGAAAATTTACCCAACCCAAGAAATCCATGCCCGATGCTATGGTTTTTAAAAATAATTTGTCTGGATGTAAAGATAATTTAAGGTTTGTTTGTAAAAATTCCTGAATTTTTGGTATGGCCTCTTCTAAACGAAATTTATCCCGTGACAAAAATACAAAATCATCGGCGTAGCGAATATAATAATGCGACTTAAGTTTATGTTTGACCCACTGATCAAACTTGTTCATATAAACATTTGCAAAAAGCTGTGAGGTAAGATTACCGAGTGGCAGGCCGCATCCCCTCCTTTCCAAGGAGGGGCAGGGGTGGTTGCCGCTGCTTGCGATAGAGTTTGTTTCAAAACTCTCAATAATATTTTCCAATAACCAAATAATATCTGCATCCGGTATATATTCATTTAAAATATATAACAAAACTTTATGATCAATACTGGCAAAGAATTTCCGTATATCGCATTTGAGTACCCAACAAGTACGCATATTATTTTTGCTTACACGGTAGCTCAGTTCACGAAAACGGTTAATGGCTTTATGTGTGCCTTTCTCGTTACGACAAGAATATGAATCGGAAATAAAAGTTTTATCAAAAAATGAATACAAAATTCTATAGACTGCGTGATGAAGAAGCCGATCATGTACAGTGGCTTTGTGAATATGGCGACGTTTGGGGTCGTTAATGTAAAAACTTTCGTAGGGGCCGTGTTGATAAGTTTTGTTTACCAAATCTTCATAAAGCTCTACAATATTATCCATTAGATTTCGACTGAACGCGATTACATCTTCTTTCTTTTTCTTGCCAATAATAAATTCCTGCCAGGCGAGGCAAAGATTTGCTACAGAAATAATATCATTGTACTTATGAACCAAGAGCTTTTTACTTCTCAAAACGCTTCTAGCAAAGCCCCCCCCCCAACGGGTTGGTTGCTGAGATTCCTATTCTCACTATACTCAAAGAGACTTATTTGTTGTGGCATAATTACTTTATACATTTACCAAGATTAACACGTTACACGCTTGGCATAAAGATTGATAATTTGTTTACAGATTTGATTGCTATAACACTCACGGCACAGTATGCTAAACGAGAACAAAAGTTGGCGATGCTTTTACAGTTGGCACAGAAACTCGATCATCTAAAATACTTTACAACGATACTGTGGGAAGCAAAAGGTTTAGAAAGTAGCCAATATTCCCAACTCGCCAAAAAACTTCATGACATTGGTACTATGCTCGGCGGATGGATACGAAAACTTGAATCGTCATAAAACGAAAACTCTCCCGATTTAATCGAGAGAGAATGAGAAGACTTGCGACGGAGAACCCGGTAGTTGTCGTTCCAATCGTTGTCGAGCCAGT